>JAEUIX010000052.1 GCA_016794945.1 Phycisphaerae bacterium | reverse complement strand
CCGTCGGGGCGCCCATGGCCTGCACGCGGGACTTGACGTCGCCGATGAACGAGATGCGGATGCCGAAGTTCTCGCCGACCTTGACGGCGCGGCCGGTGCCGATGGGCTTGTTGTTGACGAGCAGCTCGAGTTCCTCGTCGGCGGCCTTGGGCAATTCGATGATGGAGCCCGGGCCGAGGGACATGACGTCGCCCATGGGCATGCCGCGGGAGCCGAGGATGACGATGACCGGGACCCGCAGGCGCAGGATCGATCGCAGGTCGGGCTTCATGGAAGAGATATCGGCCGGGCGGGGGGCCCGAGCCCAGCGGCGCCCGGGGGGAGGCCCGGCGGGGGCCGGCCGGGGCGGGGTCAGCCGTCGTAGCGGCCGACGATGAGCGTGCAGTTGTGGCCGCCGAAGCCGAAGGTGTTGTTCATGGCGTAGCGGACGGACCGCTCGCGCGCGTGGTGGGGCACGAGGTCGATGTCGAATCCGTCCTCGGGCTGGTCGAGGTTGATGGTCGGGGCGATGACGCCGTCGCGGACGGCGTGGATGCAGGCGATCAGTTCGACGGCGCCGGACGCGCCGAGGCAGTGGCCGTGCATGCTCTTGGTGCTGGACATGAGGACCTTGCCGCCCCTGCTCTTGCGGGCGTGGTCGCCGAAGAGGTTGAGCACCGCTGAGACCTCGGCGCGGTCGCCCAGCGGGGTGCTGGTGCCGTGGGCGTTGATGTAGCCGATCTGGTCGGGGTTGAGGCGGGCGTCGCGCAGGGCCCAGGTCATGGAGCGGGCGGCGCCGCGACCGGCCTCGTCGGGCGCGGTGATGTGGTAGGCGTCGCCGGCGTTGGCGTAGCCGACGAGTTCGGCGAGGATGGCGGCGCCGCGAGCCTTGGCGTGGCGTTCGGTCTCGATGACGAACATGGCGGCGCCCTCGGAGAGGACGAAGCCGTCGCGTGCGGCGTCGAAGGGCCGCGAGGCTTTCTCGGGGGCGTCGTTGCGGGTGCTCAGGGCCTTCATGGCGCTGAAGGCGGCGACGCAGATGGGCGAGAGGGCGGCCTCGGCGCCGCCGACGATCATGACGTCGGCCTCGCCGCGGCGCATGGCGTGCATGGCGTCTCCGCAGGCGTGGCCGCTGCTGGCGCAGGCGGTGGCGTGGGTGCTGGCGGGGCCGGTGAGGCCGTAGCGGATGGAGATGTTGCCGGCGGCGGCGTTGGCCATGAGGCGGGGGACGGTGAAGGGGCCGACGCGCTGGGGCCCCTTCTCGAGGAGGATCATCTCGCCTTCCTCGATGGTGCGGATGCCGCCGATGCCGGAGCCGATGACGACGCCGCAGCGGTCGCGGTCGAGCTTCTGGAAGTCGACGCCGCTGTGGGCGACGGCCTCGTGGGCGGCGGCCATGGCGAGCTGCGCGAAGCGGTCGAGGCGGCGGGCCTCGCGGAAGTCCATGGTCTTGGTGGGGTCGAACCCGCGGACCTGGCCGCCGATGCGGACCTCCCACTTGTCATTCCAGCGCGCGAACTCCTCGCCCTCGATGGCGGAGATACCGCTGCGGCCCTCGCGCATCGCGGCCCAGGTGGTCGCGGCGTCGGGGCCGAGGTTGGTGACCGCCCCGACGCCGGTGATCACGATCCGGTGTTGACCGTGGCTCATGGCCGAGAGTGCTCGCGTGCGGCCTGTTGGGGCCGCGGTGGGTCAGGCCTTGCCGGCGCTGGCCTGCTTGATGAAGTCGATCGCCTGGCCGACGGTCTGGATCTTCTCGGCCTGCTCGTCGGGGATGTTGGTCTTGAACTCGTCCTCGAATTCCATGACCAGTTCGACGGTGTCGAGGCTGTCGGCCTGAAGGTCGTTCACGAAGTTGGTGTCGCGCGTGATCTTGGTCTTTTCGGCGCCCATCTGCTTGGCCACGATCTCGATCACCTTGGCTTCGATTTCTTGCTCGGTCACGGCAGGACCTCCATGAGGCGTGTCGTCGGCGTGGGATTCAACGCGTCGATCCGTCCATCGGTCGTTCGCGCGTTCGCTCGTGGGCCAGTCCGGGGCGGCCGGTGCGGCGGCCGTCCCTGACAGAACCCGCAAACGCCGCGGGTCATCCGCGGCCCGAAATATAGCGACCCGGCCCGGCTCAGCCAACTGCCGCGGGAAGGAGATCGAACGGCGGGGGCACCCCCACTTGCCGGCGGCGTCGGCCGGGCGCGGGCGACGGGGCGCATCAGTTGGCCGGCGGACCTGCCGGCGGGGCATCGCTGCCCGCTGGGCCCGGGCGCTCCCTGCGCACGGTCCTGGGGCGGGGGATGCCGAACTTGTCCATGCGGGAGAGCAGGGTGTTGGGGTTGATGTCGAGGCGCTCGGCCGCGCCGCCGGGGCCGAAGACGCGGTACCCGCAGGATTCCAGGGCGTGGGTGATCTGGAGCCTCTGGAGCTGTTCGAGGGTGAGGTCGAGGAGGATGTCGCGCGTGGGCTGACCGGCGGCGGAGCGCGCGGGGCCCTGAGCGGGGCCGGTGAGGGGGCTTTCGGGCAGTTCGATCTCGA
Organism: Phycisphaerae bacterium; assembly: GCA_016794945.1. The sequence continues at coordinate 8,244 of JAEUIX010000052.1, read as the reverse complement.
GTTCCGGGCCGTCGGCCAGGAGGGTGGCGCGTTCGACGGCGTTGTTGAGCTCGCGGACGTTTCCCGGCCAGGGGTAGGCCAGGACTCGGCGCATGCTCGATTCGCTGATCGGCAGCACGGGGCGGGCCATGCGCCTGGCGGCGCGGTCGTGGAGGTGCTCGACCAGCGGGCGGAGGTCTTCGCGCCGGTCGCGGAGCGGGGGCACCTCGATGCGGAAGACGCTGAGGCGGTAGAACAGGTCTTCGCGGAAGCGGGCGCGTTCGACCTGCCGTGCCAGGTCGCGGTGGGTGGCGGCGATGAGGCGGACGTCGACGGTGATGGTCTCGGCGCCGCCGACGCGCTCGAAGGCGCCGTCCTGGAGCACGCGGAGGAGCTTGGCCTGCGCGGCGGTGGGGAGCTCGGCGATCTCGTCGAGGAAGAGCGTGCCGCCGTCGGCGAGTTCGAACTTGCCGATGCGTCGGCGGTCGGCGCCGGTGAACGCGCCTTTCTCGTGGCCGAAGAGCTCGCTCTCGATCAGGCTCTCGGGCAGCGCAGCGCAGTTGACGGCGACGAAGGCCTTCCTGCGGCGGGGCGAGGCGTGGTGGATGGACCGGGCGACGAGTTCCTTGCCGGCGCCGGTTTCGCCCTGGATGAGCACGGTGGTGCTGGTGGGGGCGACGCGGGCGACCTGGTCGCGCACGCGGCGGAGGCCGGCCGAGTCGCCGATCATGACGACGCCGGTTTCGGCCTCGACGGTTTCTTCCTGGAGCGTGGCGAGGCGCGCGCGGGCGGACTCGCTCTCGGCCAGGCGGGCGCGGAGGCGGGCGACCTCGGCCTCGGTGGCCTGGCGCGCGGTGCAATCGACGAGCGTGGCCGCGGCGCCGCCGGGCCGCGCCTGTACGAGCACGTCGACGAAGACGCGACGGTCGTCGCGCTGAATCTGGGCGGCGCGCACAACGCCCTGCCAGTGGGGCGGCTTGGAGGCGAGGTCGCCCCAGCGCGCTGCGATGTCGGTGGCGCCGGAGAGCAGGGACCAGAGGTCCCTGCCGAGCAAGGCCCTGGCGGCGGGCTCATCGGGGGCCAGGAGATCGACGGCGAGTGGATTGACGGCGCGGATGTGGCCGGCACCGTCGAGCAGTGCCAGAGGAACGCCGACGTCGGCGTGGTCGAGGGCTGCGGGGCTGGGCTCCACGAGTAGATTGTAGCCCGAGATGCTAAATGTCGCAATTCGTCGCGTTTATGCGATATTTCGCAAAAACTATTGTGATTTTTCGTAGCTCTGAGATTCTCGGACTGGATGAAGGCGAATCTGGCGCGATGGTGCAGGGAATCCGGTTTGGCACGGCCGTTGCCATGTGTCTCGGCAGAGCAGAGACGTTCAGGCGGACCGGGGGACCCCGGAGCCAGGGACGCCGGAGTGAGATCGAAGCAGAAGCCCGGTTGAACAGGCTGGGCATCTGATTGCGTCTTTCAAGTGCTGTGTTGGCACTTGACCAACGAGGGCCCGGAATGACCAAGTGGGCTGGTCATTCCGCCCTCGTTGTCGTTTTTGGAAGTCGCACCACGGCAGAACGAGCGCAGAGAACGCGCATCGCGGCGAGCGCGGCGCGGGCGCGGATCGTTTCCGGACGCGGGGGCGGTCGAATGTCCGCGGGGTCGGGGAACGGGAGGAACAGGCGCGTGAAAGGCCCGTATCGGATGGACGATAGCAGAAGCGGGACGGTTCTCGTCCCGACCCACGCACGACGGGAATCAGCGTCGTGTCTTCTGAGATCGGACAGGTCGCTTCGACCGGATCGGGCAGACATGTCGCACATGCCCCACGAACCCGAGGCTTTCGCCGAGCAGGTGGCGTTCCTGCTGCGTCGGATGCAGCCGGAATACACGGTCGAGCTGACCGGACCTCGCGAGCTGATCGTCAACGGGCGACGGCTGGACCTGGAGAACCTGTTCCGGCTGGTGAACCACGACCCGACGCGCGGTCAGGAGATCGTGGAGCATTACCTGGACCAGCTGTTCAGCGGCGAGGCGGCGGCGCTGGCGTCGATGAGCTTCGACACGGTGCGGTCGCGGATCATGCCGCGGATCCAGCCCGAGAGCATCTTCCAGCACCTGTGCCGGGAGCAGGTGGCGCACGTGCCGTTCGTGAACAAGACGGCGATCGTGTTCGTGATGGACATGCCGCAGATGACGGTGTCGGTGACGACGGAGCAGATGGTTCGGTGGGGCGTGACGGCGGAGGACCTGGACGACGTGGCTCGGGAGAACCTGGAGAACACGTCGCAGGAGCTCGAGGTGCAGGTGGTGAACAGCAAGGAGGGGGGGCGGGCGGTGATCGTGGCGGAGCAGGACGGCTACGACGCGGCGCGGCTGCTGCTGGGCGGGCTGTACCGGCGGCTGGCGGGGCGGCTGGGGGGCGACTTCCTGGTGGCGACGCCGGCGCGGGACATGTTCGTGGCGCTGACGGCGGGGCCGGAGGCGTTCGTGAAGCGGCTGTCGGGCCGGGTTCGGGACGACTTCCGGCGGCTGCCGTACCCGATCACGCCGGAGTTCTTCTACGTGACGCGGGACGGCGTTGCGGGGACGATCGCGGACACGGCGAGCGAGGCGGCTTGAGCTCGCGTGGGCGGCGGCTGGTCCGCTAGCCTTGGCGCGTGGTGCTGGTGATCGACAACTACGACTCGTTCACGTTCAACCTGGCGCAGGGCCTGGCGGCGGCGCGCGGGGCGCCGGGGGTGCTGGTGGTGCGGAACGACGCGGTGACGGCGCGGCGGGCGCTGGCGATGCGGCCGCTGGCGGTGGTGGTGTCGCCGGGGCCGTGCGGGCCGGCGCAGGCGGGGCGGAGCGTGGAGATCCTTCGGGAGCTCGCGGGGCGGACGCCGATGCTGGGGGTGTGCCTGGGGCACCAGTGCCTGGGAGCGGCGTTCGGGATGGCGGTGGTTCGGCACGAGCCGGTGCACGGCAAGACGTCGGCGGTGCACCACGATGGACGGACGATCTTCCGGGGGCTGCCGAGCCCGCTGCGGGCGATGCGGTACCACTCGCTGATCGTGGACCCGGCGACGGTTCCGGCGGGATGGGACGTTTCGGCGTGGACCGACGAACGGTCGGCTCCGGATCACGCGAGCCTGGTGATGGGGCTGCGGCGGGACTGGGCGGGCGAGGGGCGCGCGGGGTCAGCGCCGCTGGAGGGCGTGCAGTTTCACCCCGAGAGTTTCATGACCGAGGGGGGCCCGCGGCTGCTGGCGAACTTCGTGTCGCTGGCGCGGCGGTGGCACGCGGGGCGGGGAGGCGGGGCAAGGGCGGGTACACTTGGCCCCGCAACCGGAGGCACGCGATGACGACGACCGCCAACTTGCCGATCGCCCGGGGTGTGCTGGAGGAGATCGTGGGTGCGACGGCGACGAAGCCGGGCTACCTGACGGTTTCGATTCCCGGGACGTCGTACCGGCTGCACCTGCGGAGCGTCGGGACGCCTGCGACAGCGGTGGGAAAGCGGATCTCCGGGGTGATCCGGTGCGAGGCGCGCCGGGTGGACCGGATCGATTCGGGCGGGAGGTTCGTTGAGCCGGTGTACGGCCGGCCGCGGCGGATCTGCGGCACGGTGCTGTCGGCCGATGCGGGGGCGAACGCGCTGGTGGTGGACGCGGGGGGCGCGAGCACGCCGGGGTACGCGATGGGCCTGCCGGTGGTGGTGCGGCTGACCGATGCGCGGCAGAAGGCAACGGACTTTGCGTACCCGCAGATGGTGGTGTTCGACGTGCTGGACGGGGCGACGATCGAGCCGGCGTGATCGCGGGTCAGTTGGGCGCGTGGGTGGAGTAGGGCGTGCCGACGGGGGCGGGGCGCGGCGCGTTGGCCGGGAGCATGGGGGATTGAGCGGCGGGGTGGTGCGGGTCGTGGGGCGCGGGGGCGAGCGACAGCGCGGCGCGGGTGCGGGGCCACTGCTCGGCGATGGCGGCGGCGATGCGGCGCATGGCGGCGTCGTGGGCGGTGAGGCGGGCGTCGGCGCCGGCTTCCTCGACGGTCCAGAAGTTGGCGGGCTGCGCGACGGAGGTGGAGCCGTCGGTCTCGAAGCAGCGCCGGCCGGCGGCGTCGATGACGACCGCGCGGGCGGTGATGCGGGTGCGGGCCATGTGGGTGGGGGCGACGCCGAGGGTCGCCATGGAGAGCGGGGCGAACCAGTCGCTGGAGCGGGTGCGCGATTCGAAGGTGTAGACGATCAGGCCGTCGAAACCGGCGCGCCGGGCCTTGGCCAGGAGCGCTTCGGCCGGGGCGGCGCCGGCCGAGCGGTCGCCGGCGGGGATGAACTCGGTGCTGAAGACGCCGAGGCGCTCGACGCCGGGCAGGTCGCGGAGGGTGCGGTACCAGTCGGCGTCGGCGGCGTCGGGGTCGGCGATGTCGGCCCCGCCGGAACGGGAGCCGGCGTGCTGCACTCGGACGAGCCCCAGGCGCAGGGGGCGCGACGCGCCGGCGTCTGCGGCCGAGGGGGCATCACCGGCGATGACGAACTGCGACAAGTCGGCCGAGAGGTCGGACTGGTGGGTGAAGCAGCCGGGCAGGAGGGCGGCGGCAAGCAGCAGCGTGATGAGGCCGAGACGGGAGGCCGGGGACATGGAACACTCCGTGGGCGGGGTGCGGGTCGGATGGCGGCGGTGTGGCGCGATGGTCAGAGGCCGGGTCGGGCGGGGGCGGGCTCGGGCACCGTGGTGTCGGAGCGGACGCCGTCGGGGACTGGCACGGGGACCGGGACGGTGGTGCCCTGGGCGCCCATGGTCTGCGTGAGCGAATCGACGGCGATGAACGAGGTGGAGACGCTGAGCAGGCCGAAGCGCAGGGCGACGGAGCGGAGTTCCTCGGCGACGGCGGCGGCGCGGGCGGCGGGAGCGTGGTCGACCAGATCGGCGATCTTGTGGCGGGCCCAGATGCGGGGCAGGGGCGCCGGCGCGCCGCCGGGGCGCGCGGAAGGTGCCTGGGCGAGTTCGACGACGGACTGGTAGGGGCGGCCGTTGACGCTGCCGCGCACCATGACGCGCACTGGTCCGTCGGCGGCCTGCGCGGCGGGGATGCGTCCGGAGAGGGAGACGACGCGGCCGACGTAGAGGTCGGGCGGTGCGGCGGGGAAGATCTCGGCGTCGGCGGCGCCGAGGACGGAGACGGAGAGGTCGGTGATGGCGGGGCGGCTGACGCGGTCGAAGAAGCGGTCGATGATCTCGACGGGGTTGTCGCCGGCGGCGACGTGGGCGACGCAGCCGCGGCCGGCGCGGGCCATGGCGTCGAGCAGGTAGCGGTTGGTGGAGGAGCCGACGCCGAAGGAGAAGATGCGTGCGCCGCCGAGGCGAGCGTGGATGGCGGCGAGGATGTCCTGCTCGTTGCCGATGAAGCCGTCGGTGAGGAAGACGACGTAGCGGAGTCGCTGGGGATCGTGGGGGAACTCGAGCGAAGCGCGGATGCCGTTGATCATCTCGGTGCCGCCCTGGGCGAAGAGCGAGCGGAGGTAGGCGACGGCGCGGTCGATGTTGGCGGGCGAGGCGGCGAGGGGCGCGGGGCCGAGCTGGGAGGCGGACTGGGCGAAGTTGATGACCTGGAAGGTGTCGCCGGGCTGGAGGCGGCGCAGGCCGCGCTCGGCGGCGGCGACGGCCTGTTCGATGGGCCGGCCGCTCATGGAGCCGGAGCAATCGAGGACGAAGACCATCTCGACGGGCTTGCGGGGGATGGAGGCGACGTCGCGCGGTGGGACGAGCAGGAGGTTGAAGAAGCGGTCGCCGGACGCGTCGGCGACCCACTGGCCGCCGGAGCGGACGGAGTCGCCGGCGACCTGCCAGCGGACGACGAGGTCGCGGTTGGGGATGCGGTCGAGGGGGCTGAGGGTGACGGCGGCGCGGCGCGGGTTGGCGGCGTCGCGCTGAACGCTGACGGCGTGCGAGCGGCTTTCGATCGCGGCCAGGGGGACGGCGCCGTCGATGGTGAGCGCGACGGAGATGTCGTGGCCGGAGCGCTCTCCGGGGCGGAGGTACTGGACCTCGACGGGCTGGCCGGAGGCGCCGGCGGCACGGTTGGGCGCTGCGCCGACGCCGTCGTAGAAGCCCGGCGGGTTGTAGCGCGGACCGACGACCATGGGGAGCACGAACTCGAACCAGCCGTCGTTGTAGGCGAGGGTGTTGTAATAGGTGATTGCGACATCGATGGCGGCGCCGGGATCGATGTTGGCGACCTTCTGGGTGAAGATGTTGGGGCGTTCCTGGGTCATGAGCGAGGCGACGCGTCCGGCGGCGCGGGCGTCGGCGTAGATCTGCTCGGCCTCGGCGCGGTCGCGGATGACGCCGCGGATGCGCCGCGTGCCGATGGTCATGACGAAGTCGCTGACGGCGGCGTTTTCGGGGAGCGGGAAGACGTAGACGGCTTCGATCTTCGAGGAGAAGGGGTTGTGGTACTGCTGCACGACTTCGACGGCGGCGACGTGACCGCTGACGGCGGCGTGGACGGCGGTGTGCTTCAGGGGGATGGGGACTGGGCGGGTCTGGCCGTCGGGCTGCGGCTGCGAGCAGACCATGGAGCCGGAACCGGGCAGGTCGTCGCGGGCGGGGTCGACTGCCGGACGATCGGCGCGGCGGATGACCCAGATTTCCTCTTCGAGCGATGGGCGGGAGCCGGGGATGTCGGGCAGGCGCAGGGGGCGGACATCGTCGCGGCGGACCTCGGCGCGCTGACGGCCCGCTTCGGCCTCCGGGGCGCGCTCGGCGAAGCCGCGGCCTTCGCCGACGGCCGGTTGCGATGCGATCGGATCGGCGGGCCTGGCCTTTGGGGCCGGAGGTGCGGCGCGCCCGGGGGCGGGGACGGACGGGGCGTCCTTGCGGAGTTTGGCTTCGTCCTTGCCGAGCCCCCCACCGCCGCCGCCGGGGTCCCCTGCCTTGCCGCCGGGCGCTGCGGACGCGGGCGGCTCGGAAGCAGGCCCGGGCACGCCGAGGTCCATGTTCCGGATGCGCTCGTTGCCACTGGGGTCGTTGTCGATGAACCCGTTGCGGGAGTTTTGATTCGTCGCCAGACCGCCGGAGGTCGGGGGAACCGGGGGCGGCATGTTGAGCAACTGATCGGCCTGGCTCGGGTGCTGCTGGGCGTATTGGGATGGCGCTTGCTTGCCGTAGGTCGGCGGGGCTTCTGACTTCTCGGCGCTGGGGTTGCTGGTTTCGCACGCCGCGAACCATGCGGCGGCACCGAGCATGGTGGTGAGCGCGAGGGTTGCCAGCGTGGTTCGCGATCGACGGACGGGGGTCATGGACGCTTCTCCGGTGGCGGGACGTCGGCTGGCTGGAGAGAGACCGGTGCGACGAAGCGGGCGGCGGTGTGGTCTGCCGCGTCGACGAAGGAGAGGGAGGCGGAGACTGGCGCGCGGGAGCCGGTGATGTGGAGGTGGACGCGGGCGACGCGGGTGCGGCCGGTGGGCAGGTCGGCGGGCGGGTCGATGCTGAGCGCCGCGAGGATGACGCGGTTCTGGGTGAGGGCGAGCGGGTCGTAGTACGGGGGCCGGTTGAACGCGGGGTGCTGGCCGCCCTCGATGCCGACGATGCGGACCTGTCCGCCCGGGACGGAGGCGGTGAGTTCCACCTGCCAGGCGGCCAGGGGGCGATTGGCGGAGTCGACGAAGACGTCGAGGGCTTCGAAGCGCGGGGGCGGGGGCACGCTGGCGGGAGCCGCGGCGGGGGCGGGCGGCGGAGCGGGCTGAGCGGATGCGAGCACGGCCGAGAGCGCCAGGGCGACGCCGAGGGCGACGAGCGCCAGGACGTTTCGCGTGAACGGGGCGTGGAGGCCGTGGCGGGTCATTCGGCGCCTCCGTGGTCGAGCGGATCGGCTGCGGCGCGGCCGGCCTGGGGTTGGAGGCTGACGACGCGCTGGGCGAGCGCGTCGACGTCGCGGAGAGCGATCACTCCGTCGCCGGTGAGGTGCTACACCTCGTCGAGCCGGCGGCGGGGGCGGCCGGCGCGCGCATCGGACTGCTGGTCGCGCAGGGCGATGGCGATGCGCAGGGCGTCGACGATGGTGGGCCCCTGGGCTTTGGCCTTGGGCTTGGCGGCCAGGGCGACGTCGCGGTCCGCGGCGGGCGGGAGGTCGGCGGCGGAGCGGCGATCGGGGCGCGAAGCGCCGGCGACGTCGTGCCCGCCGGCCGTGCCGGGCGCCGCCGGGGTGGTGGCGGCGCTGGGGCCGGCGGACTCGATGGAGCGGGCGGTGTTCTCCGCGGGTCGGGAACGGCTGTCGGTGAGTTGCAGG
>JAEUIX010000017.1 GCA_016794945.1 Phycisphaerae bacterium | reverse complement strand
TGGAGGGCAAGCCGGCCGGCGCCGGCTGGCACATCCTGGTGAACAACACCGGCGGGCCTTCTCCGGGGCTGCTGACCGAGGCGACGGCCGAGCAGTTCCGCCTGGCGTTCGAGATGCAGCTGGTCTGCGCGCACCACCTGGTGCAGGTCTGCCTGCCGGCGATGCGCGCCGCGCGGTACGGGCGGATCGTGAACATCATCTCGACGAGCGTGAAGCAGCCGATCCCGAACCTGGGCGTGAGCAACACGGTCCGCGGGGCGGTGGCGCAGTGGGCCAAGACGCTGGCGGGCGAACTGGGGCCGCTGGGGATCACGGTGAACAACGTGCTGCCGGGCTACACCGAGACCGAGCGGCTGGCGGCGCTGGTCAAGAACAAGGCGGCCAGCAGCGGCGCGACCGAGGCGCGCATCACCGCCGACCTGGTGCAGTCGATCCCCGCGGGCCGGTTCGGCCGGGCCGACGAGGTCGGCGCCGCCGTCGCGTACCTGGCCAGCCCCGCCGGCGCGTACATCAACGGCGTCAATCTCCCGGTCGACGGCGGGCGGCTCGGGACGCTCTAGCGGGTACACTGGCGGCGGCATGCTGCGGCTGACGAACTTCATCGCGAACCAGGACGTGCCGGCACGTGGCGGGCGCGTGCTGGACGTCACCGAGCCGGCGACGGGCCGGGTGTACGCCCAGGCGCCGGACTCGGGCGAGGCCGACGTGGAGGCGGCCGTCGCCGCGGCACAGGGCGCGTTCGCCGAGTGGTCGGACCTGCCGGCGGCCGAGCGGTCGCGACTGCTGCTGCGGCTGGCGGACCTGATCGACGCCAACGTCGAGGCGCTGGCGCAGGCCGAGAGCACGGACACGGGCAAGCCGATCACCCTGGCGCGGACGCTGGACATCCCGCGGTGCGCGACCAACTTCCGCCACTTCGCGACCGCGATCCTGCACTGGCCGTCGGAGGTGTACGAGTCGGCGCTTCCCGGCCCGGCGGGCGTGGTGCGGAGCGTGAACTTCACGCTGCGGCGGGCCCGGGGCGTGGCGGGGCTGATCTCGCCCTGGAACCTGCCCCTGTACCTGCTGACGTGGAAGATCGCCCCGGCGATCGCGGCGGGCAACACCTGCGTCTGCAAGCCCAGCGAGGTGACGCCGGTCACGGCGTGGATGCTCGGGTCGCTGGTGCGCCAGGCGGGGCTGCCGGCGGGGGTGGTGAACATCGTGCACGGCACGGGGCAGGGCGCGGGGGCCGCGCTGGTGACGCACCCCCGCGTGCCGACGGTTTCGTTCACCGGCTCGACGGCGGTCGGGCGCTGGATCGGCGAGCGGGCCGGGGCGATGCTCAAGCGCGTGTCGCTGGAACTGGGCGGGAAGAACCCGTTCATCGTGTTCGACGATGCGGACGTGGACGGCGCGGCCGAGACCGCGGTCCGCGCGGCGTTCACGAACCAGGGGCAGATCTGCCTGTGCGGGTCGAGGCTGCTGGTGCAGGCCGGGGTGTACGAGCGGGTGCTGGCGCGGGTGGTGGCGGGGGCCCGGGCCCGGCGCGTGGGCGACCCGGCGGACCCGGCGACCGAGCACGGGGCGATGGTGAGCCGGGCGCACGCGGAGAAGGTGGACGGGTACGTGCGGCTGGCGCGCGACCTGGGCGGGACGGTGCACTGCGGGGGCGAACCGGTGGCGCGCGAGCGGCTACCGGAGCGGTGCCGCGATGGGTGCTTCTACCCGCCGACGGTGATCAGCGGGCTGGCGCCGGACTGCCGCGTGGAGCAGGAGGAGATCTTCGGGCCGGTGGTGACGGTGCAGAAGTTCGAGACGGAGGACCAGGCGGTGGCGCTGGCCAACGGGACGGCGTACGGCCTGGCGGCGAGCGTGTGGACGGGCGACGCGACGCGGGCGCAGCGGATGGGGTCGCGGCTCGAGGCCGGAGTGATCTGGGTGAACTGCTGGATGGTGCGGGACCTGCGGACGCCGTTCGGCGGGATGAAGGCCAGCGGGGTGGGGCGCGAGGGGGGCGTCGAGGCGCTGCGGTTCTTCACCGAGCCGAAGAACGTCTGCCTGAAGGTGTGAACGGAGCGACCATGAGCCACGATGCGCTGCACTCGTCGTCGGCGGCCGAACCGGTGGGCGCGTACGCGCACGCGCGCCGGGTGGGGAACCTGCTGTTCCTGGCGGGGATCGGCCCGCGCCGGCGCGGGAGCAAGGAGATCCCGGGCGTGCGGCTGGACGGGTCGGGGCGGATGGTGGACTACGACGTCGAGGCGCAGGTGCGCTCGTGCTTCGAGAACGTGCGGCTGGTGCTCGAAGAGGCGGGCAGCCGGTGGGAGAACATCGTGGACGTGACGGTGTTCCTGACGGACATGCGGCGCGATTTCGCGGCGTACAACCGGCTGTGGGCGGAGTACTTCCCCGCGGGGCCGAACAGCCCGACGCGGACGACGGTGGAGATCCGGAGCCTGCCGCAGGCGGGCAGCGCGCCGATCGCGTTCGAGGTCAAGGTGATCGCCACGGTCTGAGCAGGGCGCGGACGGGGCTGGCGTCGAAGCCGACCAGGCGCAGGGGCGGGGCGATGAGTTCGTACTCGCCGGCGGGGACGTGGGCGAGCACGAGGCCCTCGAGGATGGCGATGTCGGCGCGGGCGATGGCGCGGTGGGCCGGGAGGTCCTTGGAGTCCTGCAGGTCGACCGAGGGGGTGTCGATGCCGATGGTGCGGACGCCCAGCGCGCTCAGGGCGGCGACCAGTTCGACCGAGAGGGCGGCGAAGTCGCTGTTCCAGCGGCGGGGGTCGGGGAACGTGCCGGTGTTGAGCAGCACGCGCGCGTGCCGGACGCGGGCCAGGCCGGGCACGTCGGCCGGGCCGAGGCGAGCGCTGCGGGCGGCGCGGGTCTCCAGCACGTGGCAGGGGCCGACGTAGCGATCGAGCGGTTGCGAGGCGACGTCGCGCCCGGCGGGGTCGTAGTGGCTGGGGCCGTCGGCGTGGGCGCCCAGGTGCACGGTGGCGTGCAGGGTGCTGAGGGTGACGGTGTCGCCCCGGGCCAGGTCGCAGAGCACCTGGCGGGTCAGGGGCGTGTCGCCGGGCCAGACGGCCAGCGATGCGTCGAGCGGCGGGGAGATGTCGATGAGGTCGTTCATGGGCGGACGCCGGCGGGGTCGGTTTCGATCGGCGTGACCGAGCCGAGCAGCGGCTCGGCGGCGGCGACCACGGCGGCGTGCCAGGCCCGGTCGAAGTCGCGCGGCGGCGGCACGCGCTGGGCGACGGTGCGGAGCAGCGCGTCCATCTCGCGGCCGCGGCGCTGGGCGACGGCGTATGGAACCGTGGAGAACGAGACGAGGTTGTACTGCGGCGTGAGGCGGTCGCCGTGGTGCCTGTGGAGGGCCTGCTCGATCTTCTTTCGGTACTGGAAGTCGGGGCGGCCGGCGAGGTCGCGCATCTCGATGAAGTTCTCCAGGGCCATGTCGGCGATGGCGTCGGCGTTGGGCTTGCGGCGGCGCTCGAACTCGGCCAGCGCGCCGGCCTGGTCGCGCGGGGCGTGCGCGAGGCAGGCGGCGAGTTCGCGGCAATCCTCGAAGGCGCAGTTCATTCCCTGGCCGTAGAACGGGACGATGGCGTGGGCGGCGTCGCCGAGGATGGCGACGGAGCCGCCGTGGGTCCATGGGGCGCAGCGCACGGTGACGAGGCTCGAGGTCGGGTTGCGCGCGAAGTCGTCGGCGAGGGTGGGCATGAGAGGCACGGCGTCGGCGTAGTGCTGGCGGAAGAAGGCCTCGATCGAGGCGCGCCCGGCGAGCGACGCGAAGGCGTGGTCGCCCTCGAACGGCCAGAAGAGGGTGCAGGTGAAGCTGGCGTCGCGGTTGGGCAGGGCGATCATCATGGCGCCGCCGCGGGGCCAGATGTGCAGGGCGTTGGGCTCGAGCGCGAAGCCGCCTCCGGGGGCCGGGGGGATGTGGAGTTCCTTGTAGCCGTGGCGGAGGTAGGACTGGCTGTAGTCGAAGCGGTCGGTCTTCTGGAGCCGCATGCGGACGGGGGAAAAGGCGCCGTCGCAGCCGAGGATGAGATCGGCCTGGGCGCGGACGACGGCGCCGGATGGATCGGTGAGGATGGCGGCGGGCGCTTCGAGATCGACGTCGTGGCAGGGGTGGTCGAAGTGGAAGCAGACGCCGGGGAGTTCCGCGGCGGCGTGGAGCAAGGTGAGGTTGAGCCCGCCGCGGGAGACGGAGTTGATGGCGTCGGCCGGGTTGGCGGAGTAGGGCTGGAAGAGGAGCGGGCCTGGGGCGGCGGGGTGGATCATGCGACCGCGCATGGGGATGGCTTCGCGCTGAACGACGAGGTCGGCCAGGTGGGCGCCGTGGAGGCCCGCGATGCCGCGGACGCTGAGGGCGAGGTTGATGGACCGTCCGCCGGCGTAGCCCTTGGCGCGGGGGTCTGGGCGGCGTTCGAAGATGGAGACGCGCCAACCGGCGCGGGCGAGGTAGCAGGCCATGAGGCAGCCGGCGAGGCCTGCGCCGATGATGACGGCGGTACGGGGTTGAGCGCCGGACATGGCGGGATGGTACGGGCTGGGGGAGTGCTGAGTGAGCAGTGCTGAGTGCGGAGTGCTGAGTGCTGAGAGAAAGGCGGGGGAAGAGCAGTCGCGAGTCGCGAGGGAAAGGCAGGCCGCGGATTGACGCGGGTGAAGGCTGGAAGCAAAGGACCAAATGACAAAGGGTCAAAGGGCCAAAGGAAGGCAGGCCGGCGGGTCCGCGCTCTTTGGGCATTTGGCGATTTGCTGCTTTGGTTCTTTGCCGTTTGGCCCCGCCGCGCGGTAT
>JAEUIX010000239.1 GCA_016794945.1 Phycisphaerae bacterium | reverse complement strand
ACCCGGCGACCGCTCCCGCCGATCTTCGACCGCTCATCGACGGCCGAACCGTTGCGCCCAGGGCGGGACGGCTCTGGATCGCGGAAGCGTCCGAGGCGCGGTGATTCGTCCAGAGTTGCCTGTTTTGACGCGGCGGCTCGGTCCCGTTCCCAATTCGGGGGGTTCGATCCCCATAAAATCCCGCGCGAAAGCGGGGGTTGCCGATTGGCGCGGCGGCGGCATGCGTTAGATTTGGTCCGCCGAATGGCGAAATGCGGCATTCGTTCCGGTCGCGGCGGTCTCCGGTGAACCGTGAGGTTCGGGACCTGCGGCGGGCGGGCGCGACGCCGCAAGGGAGCATCGATGAAGCGCTTCAACTCCATGTCTGTTCCGAGTGTCGCCGCGATCGTTCTGGCCGCGGGAGCCTCGGTGTCGGTCGCCCAGCCGCTGACGGTCAACGGGACCAAGGAATCGCAGTACGGCCCGGCCAAGTGGGTCAACACGCTGCCCACCGGCTTCGGCAACAACGGCGATTCGACGTGCGACAACACGCAGCCGGGCAACGACCCCGCGGCGGTCATGACCGGCCTGGAACTGGCGATCCCGCTGTCGGCGATCGGCAACCCGACCGGCGACATCAAGATCGTCGTCTTCATCAACGGCGGCGGGCACGACTACGCCTCCAACCAGTTCCTGCCGGGCCTGACGCCTTTCACGGGCAACCTCGGCGGCGACGGTTCCGGCGGTTACAACGGCACGCTGAGCGGCGTGAACCTCGCCACGATCCCCGGCACCCAGTCGGCCACGATCGCCACCAACGTCACCGTCGGCACCGCGCCCACGCTCGACGGCACCAAGGACGCCGTGTACGGCGCGCCGATCGCGCTCAACAACAACCGCACCGGCTTCGGCAACGCCAACAACGGCAGCGCCTCCAACGCCAACGGCAGCGAACTCAACGGCCTGTACGCCGTCGTCAACGGCGGCACGCTCTACCTGCTGGCGACGGGCAACTTTGAGGGCAACGGCAACAAGGTCGAGATCTTCATCGACAGCGTCGCCGGCGGCCAGAACGTCATCCAGAACGTCGGCTTCCCCTTCGACCGCATGCAGGGCCTGACCTTCGAGGCCGGCTTCGATGCCGACTACTGGTTCGGCCCCAACAACTTCGCCGGCACGCTCTACCTCGACGCCGCCACCATCGGCAGCGGCGGCTCGTACCTCGGTTCGGTCGCGGCGGGCGCCCCCGGCGGCGTGTTCAGCGGCGGCGGCAACCCCAACAACATCGCCGGCGCGATGGACAACTCCAACATCGCCGGCGTCGACGGTCCCTGCCCGCCCCCCGCGGGCAACGCCGACACGGCCAACGGTTCGGAACTCGACGCTCTGTACTCCTACATCGACACCACCAACAACCGCCTCTACGTCATCCTGACCGGCAACCTCGAGACCGGTTTCGGCGGCGGCACAACCAACTCTGGCAACAAGCTCAACCTCTTCTTCGACGTCGCTCCCGGCGGCCAGGGCACGCTGCGAGCCGACAACGTGGACATCTCCTTCGGCAACCTCAACCGCATGGGCCCCAACCTGACCGCCATCCCGGCGACGAGCGGCCTCACCTTCGACGCCGGCTTCGAGGCCGACTACTGGATGAGCGTCAAGAACAACAACGCCGCGGGCCCGGTCAACCAGGTCCTCGACTGCGCGGTGCTCCGCACCGGCGGTCCCCGCAAGGTCCCGTTCAGCTCCTACCACCTCGACTACGGCGGATACGACGGCGGCCCCAAGAACAACCCCAACTACAACCCCGTGACCTTCCGCGGGTTCAACCCCAACGACGGCTCGAGCCCGACGGTCGACCCGGACATCCAGGCCGCCGACGGCTCCACGGACAACATCTACACCTCGTTCGGCCCGCGTGACGCCAGCGACAAGCTCGTCTTCCCGCAGACCGGCCCCAACTACGTCCCGCCGTTCAACACGCCCACCAGCCCCGACCCGCTCGTCGGCACCGCCGGCCTGATCTCGATGGCGATCAACAACATCAACATCGCCGGCATCACCGGCTCCACCGCCGACGCCAGCGCGGCGCTGGCCGTCTCCACGGGCATCGAGATCTCGGTCGACCTGCGCGAGCTCGGCTGGGACGGCCGAAGCGCCATCCGAATCGCCGGCCTCATCACCAGCGAGGACGCGACGTACCCGTCCAACCAGGTGCTGGGCGATGCCCCCTCGAACACCGCCAACATCGGCACCTACACCACCACCAGCGGCATCAACTTCGACGTCGACACCGCCTTCCCCGGCAAGCAGTACGTCGTGCTGCGCCCCGCCGGCTGCAACCCCGCCGACATCGCCACCGAGGGCAGCTCCAACCTCAACACCGGCCCGGACGGCTTCATCACCGGCACCGACTTCGACTCCTACGTCCAGGCTTTCTTCACCGAGTTCGTCAACTTCGCCGGCGTCAAGATCGCCGACATCGCCGACCAGAGCACGCAGGAGTTCACGCCCGACGGCTTCATCACCGGCGTCGACTTCGACTCGTTCATCGTGCTGTTCTTCCAGGGTTGCTGAACCGGATCGCACACCGACAGCATCACCCCATCACACCCCCGGGCCTGGCCCGGGGGTTTTTGTTGCGCCCGGCGCGCGCCGCGTTCAGCGCGCCGGGGGGGCCGGCGGCGCATCGCCCGGGTCGCCCGCGTAGATGAACCCCGCCCAGTAGAACGGGTGCCCGGCGCCGTTGCGCTCGGCCCGCGCGCCGGCCAGCGCCGCCGCCCGCGCCGCCGCGAACGCCTCGAACCGGCCGGCGCCCTCGCCCAGCCACCCGCGGTAGAACCGCTCGTGCAGCGCCATCGTCTCGGCCAGCGGCACCTCCCACAGGCTCATCACCACCGACCGCGCCCCCGCCAGCAGGAACGCCCGCCGCAGCCCGATCACCCCCTCGCCCGCCGTCGTCTCGCCCAGCCCCGTCTCGCAGGCCGTCAGCCCCACCAGCTCCGTGCCCGACAGGTCCATCCCCAGCACCTCCAGCGCCGTCAGCAGTCCGTTGCTCACCTCCGTCCGCCCCGCCGCGATCTGCTCCGCGCTCAGGCCCCGCGCCGCCGCCTCCGCCGGCGTCAGCAGCGCATCGCCCGCGCGGACCCACACCCGCGGCTGGTCGCGCCGGTTGGCGCCCGCCAGGATCAGCATCGACCGCACGTACCCGGACACGCCCGCCCCCGCCGCGCGAAGCTCGCCCGTGCCGCCCGTGAAGTACCCGTGCGTCGCGAACTGCACCAGGCGTGCGCCCGCAGCCCCCTGCGCCGCTTCCTCCGTCGCGGCCTCGCCCGTCCGCGTCTCGACCGCGAATCCGCGCTGCTCCAGCCACGGCCGGATCGTCTCCAGGAAACGCCCCGTATCCGGCAGCGGCGAGAACTCCGGAACCTCCACCGCCCGCTCGCCCGGGCCCGCGCCCAGGGTCCGCTCGCCCTCGCCGCCGGCTCCGCCAGCCGCCGGGGGCGCATCGTCCGCCG
>JAEUIX010000269.1 GCA_016794945.1 Phycisphaerae bacterium | reverse complement strand
CAGGGACATCATCACGCCAGCAATCCTGGACCGAACGCCGGCCGATCTGGCCGTTGCGGCGCCCGCCGTGCTGGCCGAGTGGTTCGACGGCGTGCTGGTGCACGGCGACCCCGCACTGGCAACCATCGAACAGCACACGCCCTGGGCACGAGGCTTGCCCGTGCCCGTGCGGTACACGGGTCTGGTCGCGGAACGAGTGGACGGACCGTCGCCGCCACTGCCGCACGGCGCGGCCGATGGCTGCGTGCTGACCAGCGGCGGCGGAGCCGGCGACGGGCGCTTGCAGGCCGTCGCCGAGCGGGCGTGGCCCTCGGCCAGTCTGCACACGGCGCTCGCGGAATCGGCTATGGTCGTCTCCGCGCCGCCGTTTTCCCCGGGCGTTTCCGCGGCGCCGGCGCTCGCCGACCGGGTTGTGCGGACGCCGTTTGACGCGGCGTTCGCCGGTTGGATGCGCCGTGCCGTGCTTTCGGTGAGCCATGCGGGGTACAACACCTGCACGACCGTGCTGGGTGGGGGTGTTCGGGCGGTGATGGTGCCCCGTTCCAACATGAGCGACCAGGTAGCGCGCGCCGCGCTGCTGGCCGAGCGGGGGCTGATCCACGTCGTGCCCGAAGATGACCTGAACGAACGGACGCTGGCCAGGGCCATCCACACGGCGCTCGACGGGCCCCCCACCGCCGGGCACGGACTGAATCTCGACGGCGCACGCACCACCGCGAGCCTGCTGGAGCGCGGGCCGTGAGCCTCCGCCCGACCACGTCTCGGCCCGTGGCGATCCCGCCGCCAACCGCCCGGTGCCTGCCGCTGCTGAGAGCCGTGGTCCGGGGTGATTCGATCGAGGCCGCCCGCATCGCGGGAGAAATGACCTCCCCGGAGGCCGAGGCCTGGGCCCGGTACGTCATCGGCCAGCAGCTTGCGCACACCGTTCTGTGGCGAGCGAGCGGGCGGCTCGACATCCTCCCGGCCGCGGCCCTCCCGGGGCTCGTCGCCGAGCGCGAACGCACGGCTGCGCGTGACCGGGCGCTGGTCCGGGCGACCCGCGACGCGATCTCGGCTCTGTCCGCCGCCGGGCTCGGGAGCATGGTGCTCAAGGGCACGCCGCTGGCCGAACGGTACTACGGGGAAGCGACCGCCCGTCGCACGGCGGACGCCGACATCCTTGTCCGATGGTCGGACACGGACCGCGCGCTGGCGGTGCTGATGGACCTTGGCTTTGGCCCCAAGGCCCGGCGGGTGCGGGAGACGTCGGTCGGACCGGCGGTCGACCGCCACACGCTGGCCACCGACCACGCCTTCGCCCTGGCGCGCGACGATGCTCGTCTCGACCTGCACTGGTGCCTGCGTCGCGCGCCGGGATATCGCATCGCGGAAGACTCGGTCTGGGCCGGCGCACTCCGGGTCGACGGCGCCGCGGGCCCGTGTGCGGTGCCGAGCGACGAGCACACGCTGACGCTTCTGTGCATCTCCATCGCCGAGGACATCGCGCGCGGCGCCTGCCGCCTCAAGCACCTGATGGACGTTCGGCAGTGGCTGGTGACGGTCGGTGCTTCGGCGGATTGGCCGGGCCTTCTGGCCCGCCGGCGACCGGAGCGCACCGAAGTGATCGTGCTCAATGTGCTGGCGCTGGTGCTCGACGTGCTGGGGGAACCACCCCGCTCCACCTGCCTGAAGGACGCGATCGAAGCGGCTCGCGACCGTATCCGGCACCGCTCACAGCAGGACGCGGTCGACCTGGTTCACACCGACGCGACCAGTCCCCGGGGATCGCTCTGGTTCGCGCGGGTCTACCCGGTGAACCTGCGGCGCGACGTTCCCTGGGTGCTGCGGCGCGACTTCGGGCGCGTGCGCAACTGGTACACGTCGGCGTACCGCGCCGCCCGCTTCGCCGTTCGCATGGCGTGGTACGGCCTGTCGCCGTCGCACCGGCGGACCGCCGACCCGAACGGGACGTGAGACCGCCGGTGCGGCCGCCTTGGGGTCCCGGTTGCGGCGCTTCGGCCTTCGACCGACCAAAAAAGCAACCCGCCGGCGCGGCCTTCCGAAGAAGGGCCTACCGGCGGGAACACGGGCGAAGGGACTCGAACCCCTAACCTTCTGATCCGTAGTCAGATGCTCTATCCAATTGAGCTACGCCCGCTCAGAGCGTTCAAGCGTAGATCGGCGGTGGGCGTCCGGCAAGGCCGGCAGCCTTGATCGGCGAGTGTCTGGGCTCTACCCTTGACACCTTGACGCCAGGCGTCAGGCCGGGCCCCCGAGCCCGGGAGTTTCCCCGACACGCCGGAGTTTGGACGACATGGCTCACTCTCTGTCCGCCAAGAAGCGCATCCGCCAGAACGCCAAGCGCAACGCCCGCAACCGCTGGCGCAAGGACACCATGCGTCTGGACGTCAAGACGTTCACCGACAAGCTCCTGCACGGCACGCTGGACGAGGCCAAGGCCGCGTTCAAGGCGGCCGCCCGCACCATCGACCGCACGGCCCAGAAGGGCACCATCCACAAGAACCAGGCGGCCCGCCGCAAGAGCCGCATGATGGCCCGCCTCAAGGCCCGCGAGAAGACCGGGCAGACCGGCGCGCCCGCCAAGAAGTAATCCACGCGGCTCGCCCGTCAGAGCCGGGGCCCGGGTTCGCCCATGACCAGACCTCTGAAGCGAGCACGGACGCGGCCGGGTGCGCGTCGCGGGGATCACTACACCCACGCGATCGATGACTACTGGACGCTGTCGGCCCGTCCCCTGCACGCCCTGGCCATCAGCTCGCTGCTGGTGCTGATCTACGAGCTCTGCTCGCTGCTCTACCTCACCGACCTGCAGCACGGGCAGATGAGGACCATCAAGGCCAAGAACCTCCTGGCCGACTTCATGCAGGTGTTCGGCGTCGCCGGCCTGCTGGCGCCGGGGATCGCGCTGCTGGTGATCCTGCTGATCTGGCACGTGCTCAGCCGCGACGCCTGGCACATCCGTCCCATGGTGCTGCTGGGGATGATCCTCGAGGCGGCAATCTGGACCTTTCCGCTGCTGGTCTTCGGCGCCCTCTTGAAGCAGGCCTCCAGCGCGATGGGGCTCTGGTCGGCGTTCGAGGCGGCGTCCCCGCCCGCCGGCGGCCCCGGGGGCGAGCTGCTGGAACTGGGCTGGCCCGCGCGAGCGACGATCTCTCTCGGAGCCGGGCTCTACGAGGAACTGCTGTTCCGCCTCATGGCCATCGCGCTGCTCCACTTCGCCGTCCGCGACGTGCTGAGCCTGCGCGACTCCACCGCCAAGTGGGTCGCCGTCGGTGGATCGGCGCTGGCATTCGCGCTCTACCACCGCGTCACGCTCTCCGGCGGCGAGATCAACTGGCCGGCGCTGGCGTTCTACTTCGGCGCGGGCGTCTACTTCGCCCTGCTCTACCTCTCCCGTGGATTCGGCATCGCCGTTCTGACCCACGCACTCTACGATGTGGCCGTGCTGGTCGTGCTTCGACCGAACTGACCGATGCCGGCGCACCAGCCCCATTCCGGTGCACCGCTCGCCTCCCCGCGGCTCGATCTCCACGATTCGCTCGATTCCACATCCCTCCACGCCCGACGCCTCGTGGAGTCCGATGCGAAGTCCCTGGACGGCGGCCCCCTGCTCATCGTGGCTCGATCCCAGACCGCCGGTATCGGCAGGCTCGGGCGCACCTGGGCCAGTCCCGTCGGTGGCCTGTGGTGCACCCTGGTTGCCCGCCTCGATCGGCCGCCCCACCCAGCCTTGGGCGTACGCGCCGGACTGGCAGTGCTCGCCGCCACTCGAGAGGCCCTGGGCCGACAGGCCGATCGGTTCCGGCTCAAGTGGCCGAACGACCTGATGCTCGACGATCGGAAGTTCGGCGGCGTGCTCGTGGAAGTCGTCACGCCGCCGCGGAGCGCCGCGGATGGCCCGCCCGGCCGCGCTGCGCTCATCGGCGTCGGCCTCAACGCCAACGCCGATCCGGCGACGCTGCCGGAGGACGTTCGCTCCACGGCCGCAACACTCCGAGCAGTTGGTCTGCCTCCGATCGACCTCGATGCGCTGACTCGCGCCGTCGCCGCCCGCCTGGCCGAAGCCCTGACGGTCGACGTATTGACCGGGCCGGATCTGCACGAAGCCAACCGTTCATTGTGGGGTGTCGGGCGCGACGCCGAATGGGCCGTCGCGGGCGGGTCGAGGATTCGTGGCGTGCTTCAGGGGCTGGACGACCACGGCCGCGCTGTGATCCGCGATGCGCACGGCCGCCAGTCGGCCGTCAGCAGCGCCGAGTGGTCCGCGTGAGCGTACCGTCCGCCGTGGAGCCGCACGCCGCACCCGCAGCATCGACCTCGCCGCCGGCGTCCGGCGCGCCCGGCCCCTGGACGACGCGCCGCCTGATGGCGTGGATGACCGAAGCGTTCGGCCGCAAGGGCCTCGATGCGCCGCGTCTGTCGGCCGAGATCCTGGTTTCCCGTGTCCTCGGCTGCGAACGGCTTCGGCTCTACACCGACCCCGATCGGCCGGCGTCGCCCGCCGAACTCCAGACCCTCCGGGATCTCGTCGGCCGCGCACTGAAGCACGAACCGGTTCAGTACCTCACGGCGGAGGCGTGGTTCTTCGGCCTGCCGCTGCTGGTGGATCGACGGGTGCTGATCCCGCGCCCGTGCACCGAGCTGATCGTCGAGCACGTGCTGCAGCACGCGCGGGCGTCGACGGCCCATCGCTCCCCGGACGCCGGCCCCGTGCGCATCGCCGACGTCTGCACCGGCTCGGGGTGCATCGCCGTCGCGCTGGCCAGACACCTGCCCGCGGCGGAGATCCTCGCCGCCGACCTCTCCGCCGATGCGCTGGACGTTACGGCCGCGAACGCCGCCCGGCACGGAGTGGCCGACCGCGTCGAGTTCCTCCGGGGCGACCTGCTCGACGCGCTTCCCGACCGAGTGACCGCCGGCCTGGACTACCTGGTCTCCAACCCGCCGTACATTTCCGACGCCGAGTGGGCCGACGTGCCGCCCAACGTCCGGGACCACGAGCCGGAACTGGCCCTCCGCGGAGGCCCGGACGGCCTGTCGCTCGTACGCCGGCTGATCGAGCACGCACCCGGCTGGCTCCGTCCCGGCGGGGTGCTGCTCGTCGAATGCGCCGCATCCAACGCCGGACGTGCCGCCGAACTCGCCAGGAGCACCGCCGGGCTGACGGCGGTATCGGTATTGCGGGACCTCGAAGGCCACGACCGCGTCGTCGCGGCGCAGAGGGCGTGATTCATGACCGGCCGGCCAGCGCCTTGTGCACTTCCTCGATGAGCCGCTCAGCCTGGAACGGCTTGAACAGCACGCACGAAAGGCCTTCCTGGCTCGCCCGCACGATGGAGTGGTGCGGGTCGTAGCCGAATCCGGTCATCAGGATGACCGGGAGCCCGGCGTTGGTCCGGCGTGCGGCGGCGAAGATCTCGTAGCCCGTCTTGTCCGGCAACTTGATGTCGCTGATGAGCAGGTCGAAGGGGCGCGCCACGCCGCCGCCGGCGTCGCCGACCGTCCGCTCGGTGCCGGGGCCGGAGAGCCCGCCGGACGGAGCGCCAACCCCGGTGAGCACCTCGATGGCCTCTCCGCCCCGTTCGCAGATCACCACTTCGGCGCCGCGGGCACGCAGCACGTCGCGGATCACCTGGCGGATACGCGGCTCGTCGTCGACGACCAGCACGCGCTTGCCCGCCATCGCCGGATCCACCGTCACGTCCGAAAGTGCACGCTCGGCGCCCAGGATGTTCCGCGGTCCGCTGGCCACGTCCTTCACCCGCCGGCGGATCGCGTCCACGTCCGCCGAGATCCGCTCCAGGTGCCGGGCGAAATTCGGATCGGCCGCCCCGCCCTCCTGCTTGATGCGGACGAGTTCCGCCGCGATGTCCTCCAGCGGTTCAGCGAGTTCCCCCTCCATGGTGCCCGAAACGGTCGCCCCGGTCGTCGCCCGTTCGACGACCAGCAGGTCGAGGATGTGCAGGGCCAGCGCCACGTAGTTCGCGAACATCTCCGCGAACTGCCGGTCTTCCTCGCCGAACGCGTTGAGGATGGTGCTCTCGACATTGAAGATGCCGATCACCTTGTCGCTCAGCCTCAGCGGGACGGTCAGGCTCGACCGGGCCGCCACGATCCCCATCACGTAGCGCGGATCACGCCCCGTGTCGTTGCAGATGTACGACTTGCCCGTCGCCGCGACGAAGCCGCTGATGCCGTTGCCCTCGCGCCGGGCGAACAGCTCGACCTCCATCGCCTCCGGCGGCAGGCCCTGGCTCATCACCAGCTCGAGCTTGCCCGTGCGCTCGTCGACCAGGCGGATCGCGAAATGGTCGAAGTGCATCAGGTCGTGCGCCGACTTGACGATCTTCTGCTCCAGCACGCGGAGCCGCTCGCCGGTGTTCATCTTGCGGATCAGGTCCGCGTCGAGCTTCACCAGCTCCGCACCGGCCGACTCGATGGCCGCCATCTTGCGCTGCGTCCGCCGCACCGCCGTCGCGTCCCACACCACGGCCGCGACGTGCCGCGCCCCGCCTTCCGCGGCGATCGGCGACACCATCACCTCGTAGAACTTGCTCTCATCGGCCGAGGCCACCTCGTACCTCCGGCTGTTGGCCGGTCGGCTCTCGACCGGTTGACCGTCGAAGAGCACCTTCGCGGCCTGCCGGCACGCCGCCCCGATGCGTGCACGCGTCTGGGGGTCGTAGCCAAGGAACCTCGGGTTGCCCCAGACCACCTGGCCGTCCGAATCGGCCAGGCACACGCCCTCGCCCAACGCGTTGAGCAGCACGTTGGACTGGTGGCCCACCAGGTGCCGTTCCAGCGGCAGGTACGTGCCCGTATCGGCGATCACCGCCTGGACGGCCTGGCTGCGGAGCAGCGCGAACGCGTCGCTCCCATCGGCCACCACGACGTCGTACCGCCCGGCCAGCAGGCCCTGCACCTGCTGGGCCTGGACGTTGGCTCCCGGAAGCACCAGCAACTTCGGCCGACCTTCACTCATACGGGTGGTGCGGGGAGCGCCGACGGGGTCCGCCGCCATCGGAGTGTAGGGAACAAGCACCCCCGCCGCCCCGGGCCGCCGGCGTTGTCCACAGCGGGCGACTCCATCGCCCGCTCCCGCCCCTTCACGGGCCGCTAACCTGAGTCCCGATGATCGTGGCCGCCGGCGTCAGCAAGCGATTCGGATCGACCCTGGCCGTCGACGGCGTCTCATTGAAATTGGAAGCCGGACGCGTCGCCGGGCTCCTGGGGCCCAACGGAGCCGGCAAGACCACCCTCATCCGCATGATGACCTCCTACCTGGCGCCAAGCGCCGGGACCATCTCCGTCTGCGGGCACGACACCGTCCAGGAGCCCCAGGCCTCCCGCCGCGCCATCGGCTACCTGCCCGAGTCCGCTCCGCTGTACCCCGAGATGTCCGTGCGCGGGTACCTGACGTTTCGGGCCAGCCTGTTCTGCGCCGAGCGGCCCCGGCGGCAGCGGCTCGTGGCCGTCGGCGCCGCGATGGAGCGCTGCTGGCTCGCCGACGTGGCCGACAGGCGCATCGGCGTGCTGAGCAAGGGGTACCGCCAGCGCGTCGGTCTTGCCGCCGCGATCCTCCACGACCCCAGGGTGCTCATCCTCGACGAGCCGTCGAGCGGGCTGGACCCCGCCCAGATCACCATGATGCGAAGCCTGATCCGCGAACTGTCGGCCGACCGCGTCGTGCTGCTGTCGTCGCACATCCTGTCGGAGGTCGAGCTGACCTGCCGGCGTGTGCTCATCGTGACGCGTGGGCGCCTGCGCGCCGACGGCTCGCCGGAAGAACTGATCGCCCGCTTCGACCCCTGCCCGCGGACGGCCGTTGAGTTCGCGCCCGGGACCGACGCGATCGCCGCCGAGCGGTGCCTGCGCAC
>JAEUIX010000261.1 GCA_016794945.1 Phycisphaerae bacterium | reverse complement strand
GTAGGCGCCGTCGCGTCGGAGCAGATCTTCGAACGCGCGCTGCGCGTCGGCGGTCGAGGCGGTGAGCGGGAAGCCGTCGGGCTCCTGCTCGCAGGCGGCGGACCAGGCCAGGTCGTCGAGGCGGAGCTCGCGCAGCACGGTGGGGAGTGCCGCGTCGGGCCCGAAGCGTCCGCCGTAGGAGCGCTCGGGCTGACCGGTGAGCCGGGCGCCGATCGCCCAGGCGGAGCGCTTCGATCCGGCGTCGGGGTGGGCCAGGCCCTGGCGGCCGGCGTCGATGGCCGAGGCGTTGAGTTGGGTCCACGCGGCCGCGTGGATGGTCTCGGCGCGCCCCGCGGGGTCCAGACGCAGCAGCGCGCCGACGGTGGGTTGTGCGCGTGGCTCGGGGGAGGCGGTGGTCATCGGCGGCTTCATGATAGCGGGAACGGCGTCATACACCCCGATTGGGGGAATTTCCATCTCGCGCGCTGGCGCGCCGATGGGGCGGTCGCACCTCTTTCTTGTGTGCAGGCACGCCCACCGGCCCGCCGACGCGGGACGCACCGGAAGACAGGAGTCGAGCCATGACCGCCAACCTCACCGCCGAACGTCGCCGCAGCCTTCGCCGGATGGTCGCTGACCTGGCGAGCCGGTGTGTGGCGCCCGGCACCGGCCGGCGGGGCGATCGAGCCGCACGGGAAGAGTCGTTCCGTGCGTCGCGCCGGCAGTTGGCCCAGCGGGTGTTTGGGTCGGGACGGCCGGGCGCGCCGGGGCGATCGACCCCGGTGCACCGGCGTGTGCAGTGGCTTCTTCGGTGCGCGGCCTGAGCCCACGGGGCCGCGCCGGGGGTTTTGCGGGGGAATCGGCGGGGGATGTCCCGGGATTGCGTGATGCGATCGCGGGGCAATTTGCGGGGGGATACCGAGCACCGCGCTGGCCCGCTACCCCGGGGAAGGTCCCCGGGGGCGGGCCGATTTTTGGTAGGCTCCGCGACGGGCATCCGCGCCGCGAAGTCGGGCGAAGCCGCCGGGGTCGCTCGTCGGGTTCGCGTGTTGACAGATCGGCGGCGGGCGCCACAAACCCGAGACATCGAGCGGGCCGCCGGTGTTCGGCGCGCCCGCCCGAGCCGCGCGAGCGTCGAACCTCGCTCAGCAGGGATCACCAAGGAGCAGTGCATGAACAGCAAGAAGTGGATGTTGACGATCGTGGCGACGGCCGGCCTCGCCGGCGCGGCCTGGGCAGTGGCGGAGCAGCCGAAGGATGCGCCCAAGCCCGCCGCGACGCAGCCGGCGCCCGACAAGACCAAGGACACCAACTCGGGCATGAGCAAGCCCAAGGCGGGCGAGGGCGAGGCGGTGGAGATGCTGGAGACCGCCGGCAACCTGGTGGCCTATGCCCGCGCGAACGAATCGGCGTTCGCGATGCTGGCGGCGGTGGACATGATCCGGCGCGTGCAGGTGAAGACCGACGCGGCCCACTTCGGCCAGAAGCAGGCCGAGGGGAGCAAGGATGCGCCGGGGGATCAGAAGGACAAGACGCCCAAGGCCTGGGACGTGAAGAAGCTGCTGGAGGAGGCCAAGGGCTGGGCGAAGAACGACGCCAAGCTGGCGGCGGTGATCGACGCCGAGCTGGCCAAGCCGGCGCCCGAGCCGGGCAAGACCATGGGCGCGGTCGGCGGGCCGATCCAGATCATCGACTGCGTGCGCGGCGGGTACACCGACATCTGGACGGTGTCGTTCGAGGGCGGCAAGCTGGCGCAGGTGGGCGTGATCGGCGACGGCGACACGGACCTGGACCTGGTGGTGTACGACGAGGGCGGGCACCTGATCGGGTCGGACGTGGACGGGACGGACCGCTGCCTGGTGCAGTGGACGCCGCGCTGGACTGGCAAGTTCAAGATCCACATCCGCAACATGGGACGGATCCCGAACTGCTACCGGCTGCTGACGAACTGATCGTCGTCGCCGCCGTGGGTGCGTGAATCACCGGGCGGCGGAGCATCCCTCCGCCGCCCGGCTTCGTTGGAGCAGCACATGGGCCGCACGGGTCGCACGGGAATCTGCGGGGCGGCGGCGCTGGCGGCGGCGCTGTGTTCGGCGTGGCCTGTCGCGGCAACCTGCGCGGGGGTGACGGTGGCCGAGCAGCCGGCGGGACCGGCCAAGGGACCGGCCGCGCCGCCGACGCCGTCGTTGGAGGCGGGTCACCCGAAGTACGAGGCGGCGTTGAAGGTGTACCAGCGGATCGCGCGGGCCTGGGGATCGGGTCGGCCCGCGCCGAGGCTGGTGGTTCGGCCGGCGACGGATGCGGGGCCGGCCCGGATCGCGCTGTTCCGGCCGGACACCCAGACGGTTGAGATCGACGAGGCCGTGATCGATCTGTGCGGGACGTTCGGTGCGCGGGCGGACGATGCGCTGGCGGTGCTGCTGGGGCACGAGCTGGCGCACCACTACCGGGACCACGGGTGGGTCGGGGAGTTCGGGGTGAAGTTCGCGGATCTGGAGGCGTCGCGCGGGATGAAGGCGGCCGAGGGGTACGAGCGGCTGGTGAAGAACGAGACCGAGGCGGACTACTTCGGCGCGTTCTACGCCTACGTGGCGGGGTACGACACGCTGACGGTGGCGCCGGGGGTGTTCGACGCGGTGTACGAGAAGTTCTCCCTGGCGGACAAGCTCGGCGGGTACCCGTCGCGCCAGGAGCGGAAGAAGATCGCCGAGGGTCGCGCGGCGGAGATCCGGGGGTTGCAGGACCTGTTCGACGCGGGGCGGCTGCTCCTGCTGCTGGACGAGCACGGGGCGGCGGCGGCGGTGTTCGACCGGCTGTGCCGGGAGGTGCCGAGCCGGGAGCTGCTGAACAACGCGGCGGCGGCGCGACTGCTGGAGGTTGCCGCGTCGATCGGCAAGCTGCCGGTGGAGGCGGGGTCGCCGCCGCCGGCGTGGGCTCTGGGGATGCCGGTGACCTTCGAGATGGAGGCGCGCCTCGGCGGCGGGGCCGGTGCGCCGCTGCGCGGGGGCAAGGGGCCCGAAGGCGACGAGGTGCTGGCCCGGCTGGTGCGCGAGGCGGCGGAGTTGCTGGAGCGGGCGTGCGCCATGGACGAGGGCTACGCGCCGGCGCGTATCAACCTGGCGATCGCGCTGTGCCTGCGCGGGGACGACTGGGACATGGCCGTGGCGCAGGCCAAGCGGGCCGTGAAGGCGGCGGAATCCACGGGCGATGCGGCCCTGCTCGGCGCGGCCCGCGCGGTGCACGGCGTGGCGGTGTACGGGGCGGCGATGGGCGCGGACGGGGCCGAGCGGGCGGCGGGCCTGGGCGCGGCGCGGGGGTTGCTGAGCCGCGCGGCCGAGACGTGCGACGCTGCGCGCCAGAGCCTGGCGCTGCTGGACGGCAAAGGACGGCCGCCGGGAGCGCCGCCGGCGGACCCGCCGTCGTCGCGGGAGAAGATCTGCGGGATGGACTTCCGGGCGGTGGACGACGTGCTGGAGAAGCACGACCGGCGGCTGGAGGCGCCGATGGGCGGGGGGAAGGTGGAGGTGATGGTGCGCGCGGGGGCGGGCTGCCGCGCGACGGTGGTGCGCTGGCACGACCGGACGGGCGAGCGGACGGTGCTGAGCGTGTGGGCGGGTCCCGGATCGGAAGCGCGGACGGCCGGGGGCGTGGGGAT
>JAEUIX010000254.1 GCA_016794945.1 Phycisphaerae bacterium | reverse complement strand
GGTGCCGATGTCGACGATGACCGTGCCGGGCGTGGCCTCGGTGAACTGCTGATCGAAGGCGATGGCGTTGTACGCCGCCAGGGGGCTGAGCGTGAGCACGTCGGGGACGCGGCCGAAGTCGGACCATTCGCCGATCTTCTCCATGACGCGCTCTCGGGTCATGGCGAAGATGCCGACTTCGATGTCGGGATTGTCGGCCGAGGCGAATGTCTGGTAGTCCCACTCGACGTCGTCGATGGGGAACGGGATCTGCTGCACCGCCTCGAATTTGACGATGTCGGGGATCTTCTTGGGTTCGACCGGGGGCAGCTTGGCGAAGCGCGCGTAGGCCGAATGGCCCGCGACGGACACGGCGATGCCGGCCTTGGAAAGGTCGTGCTGGCTGACGAGCGTGCCGAGGCCGACGCGCTTGGCCTCCTTCTCGTCGGTTTCGGGCGCCGAGAGCACGCGCTTGTGCGGGATGATCGCGAAGTCCTGCAGCGAAACGCCGTCGCCGTCGCGCTGCAGCTTGACCGCCTTGATCGCGCCGGCGCCCACCTCGATGCCCCAGCAGACGTTGGAAGCCATGGTCACCATCCTGGCCGCGCACGGCGGCCGGTTTGGAGGTCCTTGCGTGTGAACCCGGCGCGGCGTGGTTGGCGAGCGCACAGGCGGGCGGCCGCCTGTGGCCGCGACGCAGCGGCGCATTCACCGGGGGTCGCCGGATGGATGCACCGAGTCCGCACTTCGCGCAAGTCCCGCAACTGCCGATCCTTACGCCCGGTGGTCCGGGCCTGTTCCGACACCGATACCCGGCCCGGCGACACGCCGGGCGGGCCCATTGTTGCCCCATTGCAGCAGAGTTTGACCCCGGCGTCAACCCGCACGGATGTTTGCGCAATCGTGGCGGAAAGGAAGCGAAGGCGATTTGGATTTTGATCGGGCAGGGTGCCGGAGCGCGAGCGCCAGGGTGATGCGGTCATCGGCGCGATTCCCAGCGATCGATGGCTCGGCTCAGTGCGGCGAGCGCACCGGCCCCCAGCACCACGGCCCACCACCACGAACGGTCGATCTGAAACGGAACGACCGGGCGGGGCAGACCCCAGGCCGCCAGGTGGTATCCGAGGATGATCACCACCAGAGCTGTGGCCAACTCGGTGGCCGTCGTCGGGTGGGCGGCTTGGCCGCCCGGACTGGAGTGCCCTTCGTCCCCGGGGTCCGGCGCGGCGTCGGGGCGTCGGGTGCGTGCGAGCAACCAGACGCCGGCCAACAGCGTCGCCACACCCGCGACGAGCAGGGCCCAGTGCCAGTACGAGGCGGGCAGGATGTCGGAGCGCCCGGGCATGGAATGGTGACAGTGGCGCGCCGAGTCCCGGCACGAGCGCCGGCTCGGCGTGGTGCGGGCCGGGGCTCACCACATCGCCAGCGAGGCGGAACTGACCATGGTGAGGCCCTGAGGGTCCGCGGCGGCGGCGTAGTTGAGCAATCGAACCTCGGCGGGATCGACGGCCATGGAGGCGGCGACGAGGTTGCCGATGGAGCACCAGCGGGTGGGGTTCTTCTGCCAGGCCATGGCCGACACGAGTTCGGCGGGCTTGCGATCGACGAGGTGCTGGAGCATTTCGCGGTCGTGCTCGAACACCTTGTTGCGGCGTGCGACCCCCTCCTCGGAATCCTCGGGAAGGGGCTCCTTGTCGCCGAACGACGGTCCGACGTGGCTGAGGTCGGCCGAGGCGACGATGAGCGTGCGCCCGGGCAGGGTGGCGATGGCCTGGCGGAGCGCATCGACAAAGGGCCGGAGGGCGACGCCCCTGCCGTCGTAGCTCTCGCCGTTCTTCACGCACGGGTCGTGCACGAGCACGCCGACGACACGTGGGAAGGCGCCGTCGTCGCCCTTGCCGAAGACCTGTTGGATCCAGGGGATGTGCAGCTCGACGGAGTGCTCGCGCTCGTGGTCGTAGCGGTTCTCGAGCAGCGCATCGCCGAGGGCCGAGCGGAGTGCGCCGATGAGCTGCGGGTCGGTGTCGCAGGCGCCCAGGGGCGTTCGGTAGCCCTTGTCGCACAGGCACACGCCGGTGGAGACGCCGAAGTGGTTGGTTCCGAGGATCACGACGCGGTCGGGCCGGTCGGCGACG
Source organism: Phycisphaerae bacterium (assembly GCA_016794945.1). Next base: position 3,356 of record JAEUIX010000254.1, on the reverse strand, counting down.
CGCATGCGTCCGTAGACCAGGGCGTAGTTCTCCCAGCCGCGGCCGTAGTCGAGGTGGGGCGCCACGATGGCCTTGGGCAAGCGATCGAAGGCGGGGTCGTCCTCGCCGCGGAGCGCCTCGTCCATCCACGCGTCGAGCTGGGCGCGGAGCTTCCTGGCTCCGAGCTCGTCGCGCTGGGCCTCGGGGGCGTCGGGAGCGATCTCGCCGGCGTCGGCGGCCTGCTTGACCAGCACGTCCGCGAAGGCCGCGGTGCTGCCCGGGGGCAGATGGGTCGATGAGTCGAATTCCTGCCGCATCCTGGCGAGCATGGCCTCGAAGGTGGGGCCTTCGATCAGGCCGGCGTCGTCGAGTTGAGCGACGAGCGGCTCGAGGAACTGGCGGTTGAGGCCGCGGCCGACCTTCTGGATGATCTGGTCGAGGTCGTTCGAGCCGTCCATGAGCGGCAGGATCATCTGCACGGCGGGGACGGTCATGACGACCTTCTCGGAGATCTGGCGGGCGTCGGAAAGGCCCATGATGGGCGCCTGCTTGCCGTCGGGTGCCTGAGCCATGGCCATGAACCCGCGGATGGCCCGGAGGCGCGGCTTGTTCTGGTGGGGTGCAGCTGGGTCGAACTTGGCCGCGGGCTGCTGGGGCGGCTGAGCGCCGGAAGGGTCGTGTTGGGGGTTCTGGCTCATGGGCGGGGACTGTAGGGATGCAGGGGCGGGCGGGTGACGCGGGGCGTGGTGTTGCCTATCGTTTCGGCCCGGCGCCGAGCGGCACCGGAAGTCGCGAGAAGCCCCATGTTCGACACGTTCAAGCCCGGCCAGAACATCCGCATCACCGTCGTGAAGACCCCGCGCGCCAGCGGTCGGGTGTCGACCATCGAGCGGCTCATGCGGCTGGACGCCGGTGTGATCCGCGGGCTTCGCAAGGCCCACAATAAGCGGCGGCAGACGACCGTCGTGTACAACCGCGGCAACCGCGACTGGGTCAAGCGGCAGACCTGCGCCAAGATCGTGCAGGCGTTGCCGGGGCAGTCGGCGGTGATCCCGTTCAACGTGGCGCTGGTGCCGGACATGAAGGCCGTGCAGCAGTATCTGAAGATCGAGGCGGCCTGAGCGCCGAGCTCGTCGGCAAACCTCGCGGCCTGTTCGGCCGTACAGCGGACATGAACACGACCACGCGCAACCTGCGGGCCGCCGTTCTGGGCGGCCTGCTGTGCATCGGCGGCGTGCTGGGGGCGTGCGAGCGCCCGGTGGCACCACCGTGGTACAAGGCGCCCGAGCGGCGGGCGGACGCTTCGTACAAGGTCCGGGGGCTGGTGGTGGGCCTTCCCAAGCGGGGCGATGCGCGCAGCAATTTCTACGTGCGGCATGAGGCGATCGATGACTTCCGGAACAAGGACGGCAAGGTCATCGGGATGAGCGCGATGGAGATGGAGTTCCCGCCGGAGGCGGGCGTGTCGTTCGAGGGCATCGCGGTGGGCGACGCTGTAGAGATCGCCTTCAGCGTCTGGTGGGGCGAGACCCCGGCGTGGCTGGCGACCAAGGTAACGCGGTTGCCGGCGGGCACGGCGCTGGTGTTCGAGAAGGCCAAGCCTGTGCAGCAATTGAAGCCGACCGAGCCGACGCCGGAACCGTCCAAGAACAAGTGACCGGCGCGGGGGCGGGTTGCGATTGAAACGACTTGCTACAGACAACGTCCGGCGTCGCACGGATCAGCAAAAACACCTAGACGGCACGAGTGGCGGGGCGAAGAAAAAACCCAGCGCCCAGCACTAAGCCGGGCACCGGGTCTCGTGGGGGTCTGCGTTGGGGGTGATCGGGGGTTGCCCGCACCACAACGGTCTATACACAGCGGTTCCGGGGACGGTTCCGGGTCGCCGCGATTTTTTTTGATGGGCTTCGCCGGGTGTCAGGACTGGGCGGAGCGGGCCGCCTCCAAGCCGAGTCGCTGCATCACCTGGCGGAGGTCGGACCACACTTTGCCGCGCGTCTCCTCGGTGTACTGCCGCAGGACGAAGGCGGGGTGGAACGTGGGCATGACAGGGATGAGGAGGTCCGGGAAGCGCAGCGCGTCGGGGTGGCGCCAGGTGAACCACCGTCCACGCATGGCGGACATGGTGGAGTCGGTGGCGAGGACGACGCGACTGGCGGGGAGGCCGAGCGTGACGATGACCTCGGGCAGGACGGCGGCGATCTGGTCGAAGAGGTACGGCGCGCAGCGGGAGGCCTCGTCGATGGTGGGCGTGGCGTTGTTCGGCGGGCGGGTCTTGAGCACGTTGCAGATGTAGACCTGTTCGCGCCGCAGTCCCATGGCGCGGATCATCTTCTCGAGCAGTTCACCGGACCGGCCGACGAACGGTCGGCCGACCTTGTCTTCCTCGGCGCCCGGGGCCTCGCCGATGAACATGAGGCGCGCCGCAGGGTCGCCCTCGCCGAACACGATGGTGTGATGGTCCGTGACGAAGTGCCTGTGTGGTTCGTCGCGGAGGTAGCGCTGGCGCACCTCTTCGAGCAGCGCGGCGCGCCGGGCGCGCTCGGCTTCCGTGACAGCGGGCGCGGGCTTGATCTCGGAAACCGATGGAGCGTCGGTCGCGGCGGGCGCCGGCGGGGCGGCGTCCACCCGGTCGGCGGACGGGCGTCGCGGGGCCAGCGGCACGAAATCAACGCCCAGCAGGCGGCTGGTCATTGCATCCTGACGGACGATGTCGGCGAGGCTGGCCATGCTGATCGGCGGTGGGGTCAGGGCTGCTTGGGAGCGTCCTTCGGGGCTTCCTTGGGCGATTCGGGGGCCGCGGGCTGCTCCGGTGGGGCGTCGGGCTGTCGCGGGGCCGGCTGCGGGTCGCGTGGCCCGGATGGCGCCTTGGTCGAGGTCTTGGCGGTGGGCAGCGGGGTTTCCCTGTCCAGATAGGGCTCGAGCAGCGGCATGAGGTAGGCGCCGCCGAAGAGGCCGATCACCAGTCCGAGGACCAGGCCCGGGGCGAAGACGCGCAGGAAGAGGCTCCTGGAGCCGCCGGCGCACGAACCGTTCTGGCAACAGGCCTTGTCGGCGGGCGCGGGGACGGGGGCGGGTGCGGGTGCGGGTGCGGTGTCGGACATGGGACCCTCCGGAGCTGGATCGGCGCAGTGTACCGCGGGCTGGGCGGGGAGCGGCGCGAGATCGGCGGGTTTCATGAACAGCGGGGCGTCAGCCGGCACGGCGCATTCGGTGCATCCACCGGCCGTAACGGAGCATGGCGCCCCAACGCTCGAGTCTGCCGGCGGGCTCGCCCCGGCCGAAGGCGGTGTGGAACCGCCATTCCCAGTAGGGGCCGGTCGTGCGGCACCCGCTGATGACGAACAGACGGGCGAGCTGGTAGACGCCGCCGAGAT
>JAEUIX010000224.1 GCA_016794945.1 Phycisphaerae bacterium | reverse complement strand
GAGGGCAAGCCCCGCCCCGTGCAGGACACCAACGTCGCCTGCGTCAAGTGCGGCCGCGCCATGACCAAGCGCACCGGCCGATTCGGGCCGTTCCTGGGCTGCTCCGGCTACGGCGACAAGGCCAACCCGTGCGACGGCATCCTCCGCATCGACAAGAAGGGGCACGTCCAGGCCCCCAGCCAGCCGCCGCTGGTCACCGACCAGCCCTGCCCCAAGTGCGGCAGTCCCATGAACCTCCGCCCCGGCAAGTACGGACCGTGGCTGGGGTGCAGCAAGTTCCCCAAGTGCCGCGGCCGCGGCAACTTCAAGGGCCTTCCCGAGCCGCAGCAGAAGGCGCTGGCGGCGCAGCTCGACGCCTGGGAGCACGACCACCCGGTGCCGATCGTCCGCACCCTCGACGGAAAGCCCCTGACCGACGCCAAGGGCAAGCCCCTGCCCGATGCGCCGCGCCTCGACGGCAAGGAGGGCTCCTCCGCCTCCGACAGCGGCAAGAGCCTCGAAGTCGTCGCCGATGAGATCGGCGTCTAGCGTTCCACCGCCACGGCCCGCGCCCCCGGCGCAGGCCCTCGGGAGAACTCGCCCATGACCACCGGCGGGATCATCGCGATCGTCGCGATCTTCCTGGTCGTCGACTTCATCATCGTCGGCGCCGTGCTCACGCTCGCGGCCGGACCGGTGAAGAAGCTCGCCGCCAGGTTCCCGCCGGTGCCGCCGGCGCCCGACGCGGTCGGCCGTCGTTTCCAGTCGTTCCGCATCGGCATCATGAACCTTGGCTTCTGCATCCACGCCGCGGCCGACGAGAAGCACATGCACCTGTCGCCCGCCCGTCTGGCGCGGATCTTCGGCGTGCGGCCCATGAGCATCCCCTGGTCGGCCGTGCGCCTGACCGGCAAGCGGTCCACCGGAGCGCTGGAGGCGAAGGTCGAGGGCACCAGCGTCTACGGCCCGGAATGGCTGATGAGCCTGGCGGGGCAGCCGGGGCAGGGCGACTGACGGTCGCCGCGGCCGGGCGTCACTCCTCGAGCAAATCCTTGCGCCGCAGCAGGTGGTGGTACGCCGGGGCGAAGCGGTGGGCCTCGTCGCGTGCCGCCTGGCAGAGGCGCAGGCCGGCGTGGGTCCGCGCCAGGCGCACCGGCTCGGCGCGGCGCTGCACGTAGATCAGTTCTTCCTTCTTGGCCAGCGAGATTACCATGGGCGGGGGCACGTCCAGCGTGGTGAATGCCTCCAGCGCCGCGTGCAGCTGACCGAGGCCGCCGTCGATCAGGATCACGTCGGGGTAGAGCGCCTGGCCCGCGCCGGCGTCGCGGTAGCGCCGGCTGACCACCTCGCGGATGGCGGCGTAGTCGTCGTTGCCGGCCCCGCGCACCTTGTACCTGCGGTACTCGTCCTTGAACGGCCGGCCGTCCATGAAGCAGACCTTGCTGCCGACCATCTCGCCCCCCTGCAGGTGCGCGATGTCGATCGCCTCCAGGCAGCGCACCGGCGCCTCGAGCCCCAGCACCTTGGCCAGTGCGCGGCAGCCCTTCTGCGGGTCCGCGTACGCGATCTCGGTCTCCGGCTGGAAGCCGTCGCTGGCCCGCGCCCGCTCGTCGAGCTTCTCGATCGCCGCGATCTCGTCGCGGAGCACCGCCGCCTGCTCGAAGCGCCGCTCGGCCGCCGCCTTGTCCATCTGCTGGCGCATCTCGCGGAGCATCACCGACCGGCGCGTGCCCAGGAAACGCACGAACCGCTCGACGTCCTGGCCGTAGGCCTCGCGCCCGATGCGCTCGGCGCAGGGCGCCGTGCACTGGCCGATGGCGTGCAGCAGGCAGGGGCGGAAGGCCCGGTTCTTCGGGTCGCCCTCGACGATGTCCAGCGAGCACGTGCGGAAGCGGAACACCCGCTGCAGCAGCTGCACCGCTTCGCGCAGCGCGCCGGCGTTGGTGAACGGCCCGAACACCCGGGCCCCGCGCACCAGCGCCGCCAGCGACTCATCCCCCGCGCCCGTCGGGTTCCGCGTCACGAACACCCGTGGAAAGTCCTCCCGCTGCGTCACCACCAGGTACGGGAACGTCTTGTCGTCGGTGAGCCGGACGTTGAACCGCGGCTTGAGGTCCTTGATCAGCCGGTTCTCCGTCAGCAGCGCCTCCCACTCGCCCTCGCACTCGATCACGTCGAAATCCGCCACCAGGTCGAGCATCGGCTGCTTCTTGAACCCCAGGTCGGCCGAGGGCACGAAGTACGACGACACGCGGTCCGGCAGGCGCGCCGCCTTACCCACGTAGATCACGGCCCCTGCCGCGTCCTTCATCAGGTAGACGCCCGGCGCGTCCGGCAGCGACCGCGCCCGGCCCAGCAGGCCGGCCAACCGCTCCCGGTGCGATCGTGCTTCGGCGTCGCTCACGGTCGATTGTTGGTCTCGCCGGCGGCGGGCGGATCAGCCGACCGGGTCCAGCGCCAGCCGGCAGAACATCTCGATGCCGGTGGGCATCGCATCGTCGTTGAAATCGAAGTCCGGCTGGTGCAGGGTGGGGTACCGGTCCCGCTCCGGCGGGCGCAGCCCCAGGCAGAAGAACACCGCCGGCGCGTGCCGCCCGTAGTACGCGAAGTCTTCCCCGCCCATCGTCGGCTGCTCGATCACGCCCACCCGCTGCGGCCCCAGAGACCGACGCGCCACGTCGAAGAACCGCTCGGTCAGCGCCGAATCGTTCCGCGTCACCGGGTAGCCCTCGTTCAGTTCCACCTCGGCCCGGCAGCCCAGGGCCGCGGCGGTCTGCGTGCAGATGTCGTGCACGCGTCGGCGCGCCATGGCGCGCGTGGCGTCGCTCAGGGTTCGGACCGTGCCGATCAGTTCCACCGACTCGGGGATGACGTTGTGCGCCGTGCCCCCGCGCACCACGCAGACCGACACGACCACCGCGTCGGTCGGCGCCGCGTTGCGCGACGCGACGGTCTGCAGCGCCGTGATCACGTGCGCTGCGCCCACCACCGGGTCGGCCGAGTAGTGCGGGTATGCCGCGTGCGACTGCGTGCCGCGGATCGTCACCCGCAGCTCGTCGGTGCTGGCCAGCAGCGGGCCGGGGCGCGTCGCCACCACGCCCACCGGCAGTTCCGGCCAGCCGTGCAGTCCGAACACCCGGCCGGCCCGGGGCCCCAGCACCCGGCCGTCCAAGGCCCCGTCCTGGCACAGCCGGTCGGCGCCACCGCCGCCCTCTTCGGCCGGCTGGAACAGCAGCGTCACTGGGTTCGGCCGCTCCGGCAGGCCCTGGAGCACCCGGGCCACGCCCAGCAGCATGGCGGTGTGCCCATCGTGCCCGCAGGCGTGCATGCGCCCCGGAGTCGTCGAGGCGTACGGCAGACCGGTCCGCTCCTCGATCGGCAGCGCGTCGATGTCCGCCCGCAGCGCCACCGCCGGCCGCCCGGCGTTCTTCGGGTCCGTCGGCGGCAGGTGGGCCACAACCCCAGTGCCGCCTGCGAGCCCGCCGACGAACTCGACCCCCAGCGCGCCCAGCTCGCGATGGATCACGCCGGCCGTGCGGCGTTCTTCGTAGCCCAGTTCGGGGTGCGCGTGCAGATCGTGCCGGATGCGCCGCAGATCGGGCTGGGCCGCCGCGATCCTCCGGCGCAGGTCCTCCGTGCCGATCGCGTCCGCGCCGTGGGTGCCGCTGCCGCCGCTCATGCCGACATTCTACGGACCGTCACCACGAAGCCCGACCGGGCCGGGCGGCCTCACGCCCCCCCGCCCGCCATCACCCGGTCGAAGATCTCCAGCGCCCGCGCCTCGTGGTCGGCCAGCGTTCCGGGATCGACCCCGCTGGTCACGCGCGCCAGCGGGTGCCCCGCCGCGGCCGCGGGGTCCACGGGCATCGACCCCCAGACGCCCGACGCGAGCTCGCGCTCGACGTCTGCGGAGAGGATGGCGTCGATCAGCGCCTCGGCGCCCTGCGGGTTCGGCCCGCCCCGCACGACGCCCACCATGCCCGGGATGCGCATCGATCCGAAGGGGAACTCCATCGGCTCGCCCATGCGGTAGTGCCACGGCTGCAGGTGTGAATGGGGCGTGAGCTGCGCCACCGGCCAGCCGTTGGCGGCGCCCGAGGCGACGTCGTCGTTGTCGGTCAGCCCGGCGTGAATCTCGGCGCGCGCGCACGCGCGCACCACCGCGCCGTTGCCGTCGTACAGCCTCAGCCCGTTGTCACGCAGGCGCCCGAGCCAGTCGCCGTAGCGCTCCGGCCCGTGAGCCGCCAGCAGCGCCGCCATGTGCGCCCGCGTCGTGCCGAACTGCGGGCGCGCCATGCCCACCCGGCCGCGGAAGCGCTCGGCGGTCAGCCCGTCGAGGTTGGTCATCGTCGCCCCCGGCGCCTCGCGCGTGTTGACCACGACCACCCGCGCCCGCGGGGCCAGCGCGTACCACGATCCGTCCGCCGCCCGCATGCCCCCGGGCCATCCGCCGGCGATGCGCGCCTCGGCCGCGGCGCTGATCCGCGCCCGCAGCAGGCCCGCCCGCGCCAGCCGCACCGGCCCCAGCGGCTCGCTGGACCAGAACACGTCGGCCCGCGGGCGGTCGCGCTCGGCGATGATCCGCTGCACCAGCCCGGTCGTCTTGGTCGCCTCGGTGTCGCCGACCAGCAGCACCCTCCGCCCCGTCGACGCCTCGAACCGGGCCAGCAGCGGCGCCAGCACCTGGCCGTCCATCGAGCAGTACAGCACCACCTCGCGCCCGTCCCGGCGCGACCCGCACCCGACCGAAAGACCGATCGCCGCCAGCGCCAGCCCGCCGCCGGCGCGGAGCACCGCCCGGCGCGGGATGCCGCCGCCGCCGCGCTCGGGCGCGCCGTGCGCCGTCACTTTTTGCCCGCGTCCTTGGCCGGCGACGCCGGCCCGGCCGGCGCGCCGCCGGGCGCTTCGCCCGCGCCGCGCGCCTTGATCCGCCCGAAGTAGTGCTTGATGACGTCGTGGTACTCGCGCGGGATCGCCGCGCTCTCGAGCGCCTCGGTCGCCTGCTGTGCCGCGGCCTCGGTCGTCTGGCGGAACTGCGCCTTGCTCTCGCCCTTGATCTGGTCGCCCTGGACGAACGTCGTGCCGATCGTCGGGCCTTCGCCCAGCGGCGAGCGCGCCTTGCGCTTCTGCCAGTTCTCGTCGTCCTTGGCATCTGTGCCGGAGCTGCCGTCGGCCTGGCCGCCACCGCCGAAGTCGCGGCTGCCCTGCGTCACGCCGCTGCCGCTGCCGCTCTTGGGCTCGCCGCCCTTCCAGGGGCTGCCGCCGGCCAGCCCGCCCTCGCACTCGCCCATGCCGCCCTTGCAGTCGCTGTCGCCGGACATCTTCTGCGTCATCTGCTGCAGCTGGAACTTCGCCTCGGCCAGCGCGGCCTCGACGCCCTCCATGTCCTGCATCATCATCTCCGCCTGGCTGAGCTGGCCCTGCATCGCCTCCATGCCCTGCATGCCCTCCTGGTTCATGCCGTCCTTGCTCATGCCCTGGGCCATCTGACCCATCGCCTGCGCCATGTTCTGGCACTGCTGGCCGGCCTGCTGCATCGCCTTGGCCATCTCGGCCAGCTGCTGCTTCTGCTCGTCGCTCAGGTTCTGGTTCTGCTCCATCGCCTTCTTGAGCGCGTCGGGATCGGCGGCCAGCTTGCGGTCAAGCCCGGCTTCCTCCAGCCGACGCTCCAGGTCCTTGCGCTCGTCGGCGAGCTTGGCCAACTGCTCCTTCATCTTCTCGAGCTGCCGGGCCAGTTCCTCGCGCTGCTCGGCGCTCATCTGGCCCGACGCCAGCTTCTGCGACAGCTCCTTGAGCCCCTCGGCCGCCTTGTCGAAATCCGCCTGCGCCATCGAGCGCGCCACATCCGCCAGCGGCCCGGGGCCCGGCGGCTTGAGCTGCTTCATCTTGTCGCGCAGCGCCTCGCCCGTCATCGCCTTGGCCGAGCCCTGGAGCCGCTCGAGACGCTCCTTCATGTCCGTCAGGCTCTTGACCGCAGCGCGCCGAATCTCCTCGGGCGTGTTGGCTTTCGGGGGCGTCGCCTCGCCGGTCTTGGGTTCCTGCTGCTCCGGAGGCGGCTCGAGCTTGGCCAGCATCTCCTGGACCTTCGTCTCGGCCGCCTTGGCTTCAACCTTGGCCTGGTCCACCTTCTTCTGGTCCGCCTGCTTGGCCGCCGCCTGCGCCTTGCTGCCCAACAGGTCGAGCGACGGCATCACCATCCACACCACCAGCAGCGAGAGCGCCGCCACCAGCGGAGCCGGCCACTGCCGCGGCGGCACGATCGGCACCGCCCGTCGGACGTCCACGCCCCGCGCCGCCCGCGCCGCGGACTCCATGACCGCCGCGCTCCAGGGCGAAGCGTCGGCCTTGACGTACAGGGCCGTCGAGATCGCTTCCTTCAGGTCGGCTCCCTCATCCACGCGCCGGGCCACCCGCTGGGCGCTGTCGCGCCGCACCAGAGACCAGATCACCGACGCCGCGACCACACCCGCGCCGCCCCAGACCGCCAGGCGCCACCAGTTCACCGTCAGTCCCAGGGCCTGTTCGGCCACGCGCAGGGCCAGCGCGGTCACGATCGCCGAGGTGAGCAGGAAGACCAGCGTCGCGATGAACCGGCTGATCGCCAGTCGCCCGCTCGCCATCCGCAGCACCCGAGTGATGTCGTTCATGGGCCACCCCGAATCCGCCCGGACGCCGCGCCGCCGTCGCGCGTGCCGCCCGGGCTCAGTGTTGTGTACAGTCTATTCGGTCCAGCGGAAACCACCGTTCGTTGCATTTCCAGCCCGATCATCGACTCGACGCGTCTCCCTCCCGCACACGCACCGTACACCGCCCGGCCTGAGGCCCGCTCACCCGCTCCCGACCGCCTCATCATGCAGGGCGCGACCGATCCCGGCGGTTCATCCGGCCGGCCCGATCCGGCCTCGATTCCCCCAGCAATTTCCCCCGTGCACCTGGCCCTGGTCACCGAACGCGTTCCCGCCAGCCCCTGGCACGCCGAGCACCTGGCGGCACCGCTTGTGGCCGCCCTGGCCCGGCGCGGGCACCGCATCGACCTGGTCTGCGAGTCCTTCGACGACGACCGCCTGCCGATCCCTTCCGGCGTGACGGTTCACCCCCGGCGCGGCTGCTGCTTGCGCTCGGCCACGCGGCCCTGGGCGCTGCGCGATTTCGCACGGACCAGAATCGATGCGCTGGGCCCCGAGACCGCGCTCTCGCTCACCCGCCTATTGGCGGCGCCGGTGTGGATGCCCATCGTTCCATCGGCCTCGACCGCCGCGGGGCGTGCCCTGCGCCTGCGCGGGTTCGAGCCGCTGATCCGCGAGGCGCGCTCGCTGCCGCTGACAGCGACCAAGGGGCTGCTGGAGACCTTCGCCCGGGGCGATCACTACGGCGTCCGCCGGCTGCTGACCTTCGGGCCGCGCGCCGCCGAGGCCGCACGCACGGAGCTTCCGCTCTACCGCGACCGCGTGGCCGACGTCGGCTTCGTGCCGCTCACGGCCCGCCCCGACGAGGCCCGACGGTTCGAACTGCGCAACCGCCTCCGCCGCGCCCTGCAGATCGAGCCCGACTCCACCGTCATCCTGCTCAGCGCCCCGCTGGGCATGCAGCGCGACCTGGCCGGCCCCCTGGAGGCCGCGGCCCATCTCTACCGCCAGGCCGGCCGGCGCGCCCCCGTGCTCGTCATCGCCAGCATGGACCCCTACGCGGTGCACGACGCGGCCCTGCGCGTCGAGGCACATCAGGTCGTGCGGCTGGCCGGCGTCACCGCCCGGCCCGAAGCGCTGCTGTGCGCGGCCGACCTGGTCGCGGCGTGGGCCCGCGGCCCGCTGCACGCGTTCGCCGCCGGCTCGGCGTCGCGACTCATCGCCGAATCGCTGGCCTTCGGCCTGCCCGTGCTGGCCGATCGGCTCGCCCCCGGCGCCGAACTCATCGCCGACGTGCGCGAACGCCGCGCCCCGGGCGACACCGCGCCGGCCGCGCCGGGCCTGCTGGTCGACGGTCCGGCGAGCCTGGCCTGGTACATCGCGCTGCAGTCGGCCGCCGATCCCGCGTGGCTCGCGGCGGCCCGCGCCCACGCGGCCATCCGCGCCGCCGGCTTCGCGCCCGACGCCGACGGCGCCACGCCGCTGGAACGCCTGGCCGTACGCCTGGAGTCCGAACTGACCGCCGCCGCGGGCCATCGAACCGCCCCCGGCGCTCTACCATCCCCGCCCAACTCCCCCGCGCTCAACACCCCCACCGCATGAGCCCCACGGCCGCCATCCTGCCGAGCCCGCCCGCCGCCCCGAGCCGTGGCGCCGGGGGCCACGACCCGCGCCGCCTGGCCGAGGCCGTCGCCGCCGCGGCCGATGCGCTCATGCGCAAGCAGCGCACCGAGCCCATCGCCGGTCGCGGCAGCCCGGGCCGGCACTGGTGCGCCGAACTCGAGGGCGACAGCATCCTCAGCAGCGAGTACCTGCTGATGAAGTTCATTCTGGGCCAGGAGCACGAGCGGCGACCCACGCTGGAGCGCATCGCCAACCACCTGCGCCTGACCCAGCGCCCCGACGGCTCCTGGGGTCAGTATCCCGGCTCGCCGCCCGACGTCTCGGCCTGCGTCAAGGCCTACTTCTGCCTCAAGCTCATGGGCGACCGCACGGAGGCGCCGCACATGGCCCGCGCCCGCGAGCTCATTCTCAGCCTGGGCGGCGCAGAGCGTTGCAACACCTTCAGCACGTTCTACCTGGCGTGCCTGGGGCAGGTGTCGTGGAACGCCTGCCCGGCGATCCCGCCGCAGGTGATCCTGCTGCCGCGCTGGTTCCCGTTCCACATCAAGAAGGTCGCCGCCTGGACGCGGACGATGATCCTCCCGCTGGCCATCTGCTCGGCCCTGAGGCCCGTGCGCGAGCTGGGCCCGGACCAGCGCATCGACGAGCTGTTCCTGGACCCGCGCTGGAAGTTCCGGCTCAGCAAGCGCTTCACGAAGAACCCGTTCACCTGGAACAATTTCTTCCTGGTGGCCGACCGGTTCATGAAGGCCTGCCGGGCGATCGGCCTGACGCCGCTGCGCCGGCGCAGCCTCAGGCGGGCCGAGGCGTGGATCGTCGAGCGCATGCGCCCCGAAACGACCGAGGGCCTGGGGGCCATCTTCCCGCCCATGGTCTACGTCCAGATCGCCTTCCGGGCCCTGGGCTACACCCGCGACCACCCCGTCATCCGCCAGGCCGAGGCCGATCTCGACGCCTTCATGATCGACGAGCCGCACCCCGACCCGCGCCTCGATCACGTGCGGCTCCAGCCCTGCTTCAGCCCCGTGTGGGACACCGCCATCGCCCTGGACGCGCTCGGCGAGGCCGGGCGCACCGCGGCCGACGACGAGCGCATCGCCGGCGCGTGCGACTGGCTCCGCGACCGCGAGGTGCGCATCGCAGGCGACCACACCGAGAACTTCCGCCCCGAAGACCGCTCGCTGCGCCCCGGCGTCGACACCGCCATGTGGGCCTTCGAGTACCGCAACGACTGGTACCCCGACGTGGACGACACCTGCATGGTCGCCCGCGCCCTGGCCCGCGTCGGCGACCGCCCCGGCCAGACCGCCAACCGCGACGCCGCCGCCCGCGCCGTCCGCTGGATCCTGGCCATGCAGAACGACGACGGCGGGTGGGCCGCCTTCGACCGCACGCGCCCGCGCAACTGGATGGAGGCCATCCCCTTCGCCGACCACAACGCCATGCAGGACCCTTCCTGCAGCGACATCACCGGGCGCGTGCTGGAGTCCATCATCGTCTGCGGCCTGCCGGTCGATCACCCGGCCGTCCGGCGCGGCGTCGACTACATCCTCCGCACCCAGCAGCCCGAGGGGTGCTGGTGGGGCCGCTGGGGCGTCAACTACATCTACGGCACGTGGCAGGCCGTCTGCGGCCTGCGCAGCGCCGGCCTGCCCGCCGACCACCCGCAGCTCGTCCGCGTGCGCGACTGGCTGCTGTCGATCCAGAACGCCGACGGCGGTTTCGGCGAGAGCGCCAACTCCTACCTCGACCGCTCGCTCATGGGCAAGGGACCCAGCACCGCCAGCCAGACCGCCTGGGCACTGATCACCCTCCTGCACCTGCTGCCCGCATCGCACCCGGCGTGCGCCAAGGCCGCGGCGTGGCTGCTCGACGACCAGCTCACCGCCGACAAGCCGCCGTTCGCCACCCGCTCGCCCGAGCCGGGTTTCGCCGACGACCACGTGCGCGACCTGGCCGGCGGCTGGAGCGAACACTGGTTCACCGGCACGGGCTTCCCCAAGGTGTTCTACCTGCGGTACCACCTGTACCGCCACTCGTTCCCGCTCAAGGCGCTGGCGCGGTACGCGCGAGGCGCCTGATGCCGGTTCGCTCCTGAATCGAGCCGGCGGCGCAGCGCTCCCCCGCTGAGCACGCGGCGCCTCGGAATCGAAACCGTCAATCGTCCGCCGAGATGCTCTTGGGCCCCATCTTCCCGGCGACACGCTCCATGTAGCCGTTGCCCTTGCGCTCGTACTTGGTGAAGCCGAGACGCTCGAGGTTCTTGTTGCTCAGCGTGTCCTTCTTCACGCCCGACCACTTGCCGGCGATCGCCGGCGCCTGGATCACGCGCCGAACCGGCTCGCCCGTCTCGGGGTGTTTGGCCAGGGCGTCGTCCTTCATCGACTGGTGCAGTTCGAACGTGCGCCCGGTCGGCTCGCCCTTGGCGGTCAGGATCTCGTACACGTAGATCGGCACGCGTGCTCCTGCGCTCTGTTCCCTGCCGTCGCCCGACGTTCAGCGCCCCGGGCTCACAACGCCTCGCTCTCGATGCTCGCCGACTCGCCCTTGAGCTTCTTCTCGACGTACTTCTTCACCCAGGTCTCGAAGCTCTTGCCGTGGGCCGCGTCCTTGCCGAACTCCACCCGCACGATCTGGGCGTACGGCACCGTCAGCCGCTGCTCGCTGTCGGGCGGCAGCAGGCGCGCCACGCTCGAGGCCAGGTCCTTGCCCGGGCGGCGGTCGAACAGGTAGCCCGTCACGGTCCGCCCGTCGGCCAGGCCCAGCGTGACGTCGCCCCGGAAGTCGAACGCTTTCTCCAGCACCGCCGCGCGAGACGCCTCGTCCATCGCCGACAGGTCCACCGCCGTGCCCTGCAGGCTCGCCGGCTGATCGTGATGCCCCGCTTCCGCTCCGCTCATCGCTCGCTCCCGCGCCGCCGCCGGCGCTCTAGAACCCGAACCGCAGCCGCTGGCCGCTCTCGGGGTCCATCATGGTCCACTTGTTCTCGCGGCACAGGCGCGTCAGCACCGGGAACGCGAAGTCCTCGTCGGTCATGGTCACCATCAGCTGCCGAACCTCGTCGTCGGCCGTCGACATCTCGCAGATCAACCCCGGCCCGAAGAGCGTCGCGATGTTCATCTCCGCGTTGCGCCCGCTCGGGGCGCTGTCACCGGCCGTGTTGTACCGCCCCAGCGTCGAGCGGACCTCCTTGACCGTTCCCAGCGCGGGCATGCCGTCGCCCTCGTCCTGCGAGGGATCGACCGACCGGATGATCACCACCTGGCGCGACCGTCCCACGCTACCTGCCCTTGGCCCCGCGGGCCGACCCACCCTGCGCATCACCGGATTGATCATCGCTCGGCTTCCCTGCCTTGCCCCCGGCCCCACGCGGGCCGGAACGTCCATCATTGGCCCCCTTGGGCCCCGAGTCCCCCGGACCGTCGTCCTCGAACGCCACTCCGTCGGCCTCGTCCTGGGCATCCAGTTTGGCCACCAACTCCTCGCACACCGTGATCAGCCGCTCCAGCGGCACCGGCTTGAGCAGGTACTTGTCCACCCCCAGCGACTCGGCGTACGCCTGGTGCCGCTTGCCCTCGTTGGCCGTCACCATGATCACCATCGGGCTGTCCGGGTGCCCCTTGATCTTCTCCAGCACCAGAAAACCCGACCGCCCGGGCAGCATCATGTCCAGCACCACCAGTTCCGGCGGGTCGTCCTGGCAGACGCGGACGGCCTCGTTGCCGTCGCTCACGCACCGCGTCACCGCGCCCTCGGACTTCAACGCCGTGTCCAAGGCCTCCAGGACGTCCTTGTCGTCGTCCACGATCACGATGTCCACGCCGTCGAGCCTGCCTGCCATGGGGTGCCCCAAACGCCGACCGATCGACCGGCCCGCGGTTCAAGTATTGCCCCACGCGATGGGTCGATCCAGCACCGCTCTTGTCCGCACGCGCCCGGCCCGCGGTTCGATCACATCCCCTCGTCGTCCCCCTCCGACTCCGCTGGTTCGGGTTGTTTACGGCCCGCGCGATCCCGCGCGTAGGCCTCGGCGTCCCGCCTCGACCACGCCTCGATCCGCTCCAGGTCCTCGGCCGTCATCCACGGCAGCGCCCGCAGCTTCTCCCGCAGCGACGCAGGGAACGGCCTGCCGAACCGCTCGTGCCGCGGCCGGCTCTTCCAGTACCGGTGCATCCACAGGTACTGCTCGGGTGCGCGGCGGACGCACGCCTCGATCGCGCGCCGGTACCGCGCCGTGATGTAGAACACCGGGTCGGGCTGCGCGCCGTACTCGTCCGGCCCGAACACGTCCTCCACCGTCACCGCGTAGTGCATGCCCCGCGGCTCGGGTCGCAGGTCGATTCCCGGCGGCGTGGCGCGGTCGAGCCTGCGGGCCATGCCGCAGATGACCGTGGCGCCGTACCGCGTGGCCATGACGCCGATCGCCTTGTAGCTGCTGGCCAGCCGGTCGAAGAACGGCACGAACAACCCGCGGTCGCCGCCGTTCTGATCGGCGATGAAGCCCAGCATGTCCCCGCGCGACAGGATCTCCGGCAGGTGGCGCGCCGCGCCGAACTGGTCCAGCAGCTCCAGCCCGCGCCGCTGGCGCGTCTGCCGCACCCAGCGGTCCAGCGGCTCGAGGTCCAGCGGCCGGTACAGCGCGTGCACCCGGAACCCCAGCAGCGCCAGGATGTATCCCGAGAGCTCCCAGTTGCCGCAGTGCCCGGTGATGAAGATCACCGGCCGCCCGTCCACCGCCGCCTGCACGATCCGCGGGTCGACGTCCAGCCGCACCCGCTCGGCCCACTCGTCGAGGGTCAGCAGGCGCGGCGTGTACGCCAGCTCCACCCCCAGCATCATCATGTGCTCGTACGCCCCCGCGGCGAAGCGCCGGCGCGTCGGCTCGTCCCACTCCGGGAACGCCACCGCCAGGTTCTCGACCGCCCGCGCCAGCCGCTTGCGGTTGAAAGGCGCCGCCGCCCACCACCCGCCGAGGCGCCGCGCCACGCTCAGCAGCGTCGGCGCCGAGGGAACGCACGCCGCGGCGATCCCGGCGCGGATCGCGCCGTACACCGCCAGCCCGCCCACGCGCGAGATGGCTCCGTGCGCCTGCGCCATGCACGCTCGCCGCCGCGACGGCCTACTTGCCCGTCAGCGTGCCCAGCCGGTTCTGGTTGAGCACGGGGATGCTGGTGGCCGTGGCCTGCTTGAGAAGCTCGTCGTACCGCTCGGCCAGCTGCCGCTGGCGGATGTACTCCTCGACCATGGCGATCGGCGCGTCGGGGCGGGGCGGGGGCGGCAGCACCGGGCGCGAGCCCAGCACCAGGAAGTCCACGTCGCCGGTCAGCGCGTCGGTCACCTTGCCGCCCCACTCCTCGATCAGGGCCTTGACGGCCCCCTGGCCCTCGGGCGTCAGCCGGCCGTCGCCCGAGTCGAAGTTGCCGAACACCAGGAACACGTACTTCTTGTTCGGGTCGTACAGCGCGTTGGCCAGCACGTCGCCCCTGGCGATCGGGTTGCCGCGCAGGCTGCGCGTCACGCGCACGCGGCTGGTCGTCTCGTCCACGCCGATCACCTCGACCGACGCCTTGCCCCGCGGGTACTCGCCCGTCTTGGGGTCCACGCGGATGGCCGCCGCCTCGCCGTACACCTCGAAGGTCATCCCCAGCACCACGTGGTCGCGCCGGCCCCGGTCGATGATCACCGACCCGTCGCCGCTCTCGAGGCTCACCACCCGCCCGTCCACCAGCGCCGCCTCGTCGCCGGCGCGCAGCGCCTCGCTCGAGCGGTCGCGCTGCAGCTGCTTGATCTTCTCCTGGGCGATCAGCAGCTGCTCGTTCAGGCGCGTGATCCGCGCGTTCAGCTCTGTCTTCTCGTCCGACGCTTCACGCTTGATCCGCTCGATCACCGCCTGCATCTCGCGCACCTTGGTCTGCATGTCCTTGCTGTCGGCGTCGATCCCCGAGCGGTACCGGTCCACGTCCGCCTGCAGCGCCTTGACCGTCGCCGCGTGGCTCGCCTCCAGCGCCTTGATCTTGTCCGTCGAGGTCTGCAGGTCCTCACGCGCCCGGGCCGCGGCGGCCTCGGCGTCGGCGATCTGGCGCGTCAGCGTGGAGATCCGCGAGTCGCGGTCCGACAGCGCCGTCATCAGCGTCCCGCCCCCGCCCCCGGCGGCCAGGGCCGCGTCGATCTTGGCCACCATCGACTTGGGCGTGTCTCCGCTGGCCCCGGTCACCTTCTCGGCCACCTTCGCCAGCCCCTCGCGCACCGCGCCGACCAGGCTCTTGCCTTCCTTGCGCGCCTCTTCCACCAGCAGCCGGACCTCCTCGCGGTTCCGCTCGCTGTCGCGCACCAGGTCGTTCGTCTCGGCCTTGTACTGCTCCAGGTTCCGCTGGGCCGTCTGCTTCTGCCCAAGGAAGATGAACGTCAGCACGAACAGCGCCAGCGTCGCCGTCGACAGCAGCGCCACCGTCACACCAAGACCCACGCCGACTCCAGTGCGTCCACCTGCCATGGCTACCTCGCTCTGCCCGGGCCCCGAGAGCCGCCCGGGCGTTGTTTGCCGACACCGATCCCCTGACCGCCGACGGCGGCCACGGGCAACGAGCCGCAAGTCTCGCGGCTGAAAGGACTTTCGTCAACCCACCCCCCCGCCGCTTCCGCCATTCCCCGATCCCCACAACCTCTCCCCAATGGCACGCTCGGCCGACCGTCACCCCCACAAACCCCAATCACCCAAAGATCCGTACCATCTTCGCCGATCTTCTGCTGTGCTCCCGCCGATGGCCAACCACCCGTCGAATCCCGCCGGACCCCGCGGCCCCATCGCCAGCCCCCACGCCCCGCATGCGCCGGCACGCCCCGTGCCCCTGGTCGTGCTCGGCGGCGGTGGACATGCCCTGGTCGTCGCCGAGGCCGCCATGCTGGCGGAACTGCCCATCGCCGGCTTTCTCGACGACAACCCGGCCGCCCCCCTGGGCGCCATCCTCATCGATCTGCCGCACCCCTTCCCCGCCCCGCCCCACCTCGGCCGGCTCGACGACCTCTCGACGGTCGGCGACCGCCATTGGGTGCTTGGCCTGGGCGACCTGCGGCACCGGCGCGCCCTGCTCCGCGCGGTGCAGGCCCACGGCGCCCGCTCGCACCTGGCGGGCATGGCCCGCTCGGTCGTGCATCCCCGCGCGTGGATCAGCCCCTCGGCGCTCATCGGCCCGGGCGTCTACATCGGCCCCGGCGCCATCGTCCACAGCCGCGCCCGCATCGCCGCACACGCCATCGTCAACTCCGGCGCGATCGTCGAGCACGACTGCGCTATCGGCGAGAACGCCCACATCGCCCCGGGCGTCGCCCTCGGCGGCTCGGTGCACATCGGCCCCGACACGCTCATCGGCCTGGGCGCCCGCGTGCTGCCCGGCGTGCGGATCGGCGGCGGCTGCACCATCGGCGCCGGCGCTGTGGTCCTGCGCCCGGTGGCCGACGGACTCACCGTCGCCGGCGTGCC
>JAEUIX010000219.1 GCA_016794945.1 Phycisphaerae bacterium | reverse complement strand
GTCCGTACGGTACCGCTTGCCTTCGAATCGGATGAGCTCGGCGGCCCGATAGGCCCGCGCCCGTGCCTCCTCGGCGGTGGCGCCGACGGCCGTCACGTTGAGCACCCGTCCGCCCGCGGTGACGATCCGCCCCTGGTTGTCACGCGCCGTGCCCGCGTGGAAGACCTCGACCCCTTCCACGCCCGCCGCCGCGTCGAGCCCTTCGATTACGTCGCCGGCACGGGGCTTGTCCGGATATCCCGCGGCGGCGAGCACGACGCACACCGCGGCCCCCGGCTTCCAGCCGAATTCAGCCTTGTCCAGTCGCCGCTCGGCTGTGGCGAGCATGGTGTCGAGCAGGTCCCCCTCGAACCGCCGCACCAGCACCTGACACTCGGGGTCACCGAACCTGCAGTTGTACTCAAGCACCTTCGGCCCTGCGGGTGTCAGCATCAGCCCCGCGTAGAGCACGCCGCGATAGTCGATGCCCTCACGCTTGAGCGCGTCGACGGTCGGCACCAGCACCTCACGCTCGATCCGCGCCATGAGCCGGGCGTCGATCGCCGGTGCCGGGCAGATCGCGCCCATTCCGCCCGTGTTCGGCCCCGTCGCGCCGTTGCCCAATCGCTTGTGATCCTGGCAGGCGTCCAGCACGTAGATCGTTCGACCGTCGCACAGCGCGAACACCGAGATCTCCCGCCCCTTGAGCCGCTCCTCGATCACCACCACCCGACCGGCCTCGCCGAACTCCCGTTTGACCATGACCCGGTCGATCGCGCTCAGCGCCTCGGCCTGCGTCGCCGGCACGAAGACCCCCTTGCCCTTGGCCAGTCCCGCCGCCTTGATCACCCAGGGCTCGGCACGCGACGCCAGGAACGCCCGCGCAGCGTCCGGATCCGTGAACGTGCGGGATTCGGCGGTCGGGATAGCCGCGCCGCGCATCAGTTCCTTGGCGAACGCCTTGTCCGCCTCCAGCATCGCGCCGGCTCGGACAGGCCCGAAGACCGCGGGCACCGGAGCCTGGAGCCCTCCGCCGACCTTGCTCCCTTCGCTCAGTACGTCCGCCAATCCCGCCGCCAGAGGTTCTTCCGGGCCGATCACCACCAGCCCGATGCGCTGCGTGAGGCAGAACTTCCGAAGGTCGTGCGGGTCCTTCGGATTGACGGGCACTTCGGCACGCTGGGCCAGGCTCAGGATGCCCGGGTTCTGCCCGTCGGTGAACAGGTTCCCCAGGCGCGGGCTGCGACGAAGCCCGTGCGCCAGGGCGTGCTCTCTCCCGCCGGAGCCGATGAGCAGAACGTTGACCTTGGAAGCGTGCATGTCTCGCGAGGGTACTCGCGCCGAACTGGCCCCGGGAGCCCCGCCGATACCGGGGACTCAGTCATCGTCGCGACCATCCCGCCGCCCGGGGCGTTCGCCCCCCGCGCGCTCCGCCTCGCCGATCTTCAGTTCGGCGTTCAGCACGGGGATGCGCAGCACGCCCGTGACCGGTTCGTACGAACGGACGAGCGCCGTCGTCCAGCCCGCCGTGATCAGCACCATGACCAGAGCCGCGGCAGGATGGGCTGAGCGGATCGCCTCCGAGGCCGGCGCGTCCTTGCGACCGTGCACCATCGACGCCGTGATGTTCTCCCGGTGCCGGACCGAGTGCAGGGCAACGCCCGCCACGTGAACCACCGCGACGCCGATCAGGGCGTACGCCATGATCTCGTGCACGTCCTTCGCGCCTTCGTTGCCCCGGCCCAGCATGATCCCGGTCGCCGCGAGGCCCAGCACCAGCCCGAGCATCGCGAAGATCGCCCACGACGAACCGGGGTTGTGCCCCACGAACCGCCTGCCCCTGCCCGCGACGACACTCCGGGCGTACTCCAGCACCGCCATCGGGCCCCACGCGAAACTCCACAGCCGGGCGTGCCGGCTGCCGATCAGCCCCCACACCAGACGCAACACCACCAGGAGGGCAATCGCCAGCCCCAGCACCGCGTGGTACACGAACGCGGGACTCTCCTCACCCGCGCCCACGCCGATGATCGCCGCGCCAACGAACCCGGCGGCAACGGACCAGTGAAAAACGCGAACGGGCAGATCCCATACGAGCGTGCGGGGCATGCCAACCTCCTGGTCGGGAGATTCCCGACCTCCGTCCGCCTGCCCCGCACAGCGGATCGTTCCGGCGCCAACCGGTTCTGCCGACTATACGCCCCGCCCGCGTTACGGTTGCCGCCACTGCCCCTCGCGCCACACGGTGCGCGTCGTGTCCACGCCGTACGTCGCGGGAAGATCCGCGGCGTCCGGGTCGCGCAGCGGTTCACCCCCGTCCGCCAGGTACTGCGCCGACCACAGCCTGTGGATGCCCCGAAGCAGCGCCGACTCCATCCGCAGTTGCACCAGCAGCTCGGCCTCCGAGAGCTTGGGCCCGGGGCTGCCGCCGCACGTGGGGCACAGGCGCGCCTTGCCGCCCTCGCCCCTGGTGACGATCCTCCGGTTCCGGCATTCCGGGCAACTCTGCCACTGTTCCGCCCAGCGACGCAGACGCTGCGCCCCGCCCACGATCCCCTCGTCGTCGAGCACATTCTCGTACGCGGACAGCAGTTCCGCCACGGCCGGTTTGGCGAGCAACTGCTCCGCCCGCCGTCCCTCGCCCGCGCGGATCAGCCCGAACGCGGTCGCCAGATCGAACGCCACCAGTTCGCTGACCGGCGCCAAGCCGGGCGGGCGCGTCCTGCCCGCACGTTCGCCTGCTCGGCGCTCGCTGGCTCGCGCCACAGCGACCAGCCAGCGCCGCTCCCCCTCGCGGGGTGTCAGGCTCGCCAGCGCCAGGCAGACACTCGGTGTCAGGTTGCCGGTGCCGCCCGCGGCCCGATCCAGATGCATCGCCAGCACCAGCAGCGTTCGGGCCAGATCACGCGACGATCGATCCACGGACTCCGACGCCACCTCTTCCCCCAGCAGGAAGTACGCAGTTGGATCGTCCGGTGAAAGCCGCGCCAGCCGCTCAGACAGTCGCGGCACGGGGATCGCCGCGACTCCCGGCTGCCCGACCGGTGCGGGAGAGACCGGCGATCCCGCCGGCTGCCGCCCCGCCGCCGCCAGGCACGCGGCCATCGCGCCCACAGCCGCGAAGTTCCAGGCTCGTTTCATGGTTCCGCCTCCCCGAACCGCACCAGCCAGAGCCGCGTCATCGAGCGTTCCACGATCAGCACCTGGTCCAGGATGGTGCGTGCACGGCGCCGCTGCTCATGCATCGACGCCACAACCTCCGCCGCACGATCCGCACGCGACGGAGCTTCCGCCGCGACGATGTACGCCAGCAGCTCGGCGCACCCTACCTGCTCCACCGCAAACTGCTGCAGCAACCCCCCGGCGACCGCGAACCTCGCCTCGCGCCGGTGGTCGATGTCGTCGAGCCTCGCCGGCGACCGCGGACCGGCCGGCAGCCGCCCGGCCTCGGCGCGGAGGCTGAGCCAGTACGCCTCGGCCATGTCCCGCGCCGCCTGCCCTGCCTGCTCGTCGGTGTAGCCCCCGGGCGAAGGCTCGCGCCCGGCCATGACCGCGTACGCCTCTGCGAGTTGCGCCGCCAGCCGGTCGAGCGACTGGTAGCCAACAGTCTGCCCCGCCAGCAGTTCGATCAGCTTCTCTACCAGCGCCCGTCGCGCATCGATCTGCCAGCGTTCGCCGGCCGCGCTGCCGACCGGCCGCCCGCTGAGGTTCTCGACCAGTTGCACCGTGCTCTGGAGCCGCGCGGCCCTCGGCAGCACCTTGAGCGCCGCGTGCACCATCGCCGGCGAACCGGCAAACCTGGCGGCGGCGCGCTGTGCATCGACGCGAACGTCGGGGGCCAAGGTCGCCATCGCGACCTCGGCGAGTACCTCCGCATCGACCGGACCGATCGTCCCTCCGAAGCCATCGAGTTCGCGGATGCGGTCTCGCCTGGCCGATGACGTCCGGTCCCCGGCCAGGAACTTCAGCGCCCACGACCCGTCGCCCGCCGCCGTCTGCGGGCCGCCCGTCACCGGATTGATCGGGATCACGATCATCCCCAGGCTCTGCTGCTGCACCGCGCGAGTCACGGCGTCCGGCTGCTGGAGCTTGCGCTTGACCGCGCCCTGATTGAGCACGGCGAAGCGAGCCGCCTGCACCAGCGCCTCGTGACTGGACCCGATCGGCGCGGGCTGCCCGAGAAGCTCCCTCGACGCGGTCAGCCACGCTTCGGCCGCGCCGCGCTCGCCGCCCGGGGCCGAAAGCTGCCACGCCAGGGCGTACGCCTCCCTCAACGCCGCCCGCTGCTCGCCCGTTGCGCTCGCCTGCAGCACCATCGAGAAATCAACGCCCTCGGCGCTCGACCGCGTGACAATCGCCGCCGTCACCACCGACAGCGCTTCGGTCGGCACCCGCGGGTCGGAGAACCACCCCAACAGACGCGCCCGCGAATCATCGCCCGCGCGCCAGCGAAGGCGCGACGCCAGCGCCCCGATCACGTTGAAACACGACTTGCTCGTCCGAACACTCGGCCCCTGCGTCATCAGCGACTCGATCGCGTCCAGCACCAGCGCGTCGAGCATCCGGCCGGAGTTCGGCCCTGTGCCGACCAGCGCCGACGCGGCGTCCAGCCACACGGACAGCGCGCGCTGCGCACCGGCCGACTCGCCCGATCCGTCCCCGACGATCCGCATGGGCGCCAGCCTCAGCGCGTGCGTCGCGCCCGCGTCGAAGCCCACGGCCCCGCTCGGCCGATCGGGTCCCACCAGCCTCGTGTACTCGGCCGAGAGCCAATCCGCAACCGCAGGCGGAAGGTCCCGCTCCCGGTTGAGCCGCGCCATGACACCCGCCCCCATCAGCGCCGGTCCCAATCCCTCGGCCGACACGACCCCGGCCGCCCCGGGAGCCAGTGTTGCACCGGGCGACAACGCCGCCAGCACCGCCGTGCGGACCGCCTCCTGCGCCGTCGATCGGTACACCGCCTCGACAATCGCCTCGATCATCGCGTTGCGTTGCCCCGTCTCGGCCCGGGGCCACCAGCGACCCAGCGACTTGACGGCCGCGCCGAATCGCTCCCCGCCTGCCGCGGCCAGCGGCGGCGCGCCCAGTTCGTCGGCCGCCTGCCGGAGTTCGCGCAGCAGCCGGCCCATGTCGGGCGCCGCCTCGGGCGGGTCCGGTGTCTCGCCCGGCTTCAGGCGCTCCGGGGTCGATGCAGTCGGAACCCCCGCGGCAGGCTGCGGACCCGCTGCCACAGGAACAACCGGCGGGGGCGGCGGAGCGACCGGCGTGCCGCTACGACTGGTCAGATACAGGGCCAGCAGAACCATCGCCACGCAGGACACGAAGATCCCGCCACCGACCAGAACGAAGCGGCGGTCAAGCCGCGTGGAATCGTCGGCGTCGCCTGGAGGCCGCTCATCGCCGGCGGTCGAGTTCGCGTCGCCGAATCCGCT
>JAEUIX010000232.1 GCA_016794945.1 Phycisphaerae bacterium | reverse complement strand
GCCCAGCGGCGAGCGGTGCGCCTTCATCGCCGAGACCACGTTGGCCTCCCCCACCGCCGTCCGCACGACCCGGCAGCCGTACCGCGCGGCGACGTCTTCGATCATCCGGCTCGTGGAGAGGTTCACGGCGATCACCGAGCGTCGCGGCAGCTGCCCCAACTCACCCAGCGCCATCGCCGCCAGCACCAGCGTGTACTCCTCGCCGATGTAGCGGCCCTGTTCGTCGATGATCGCCAGCCGGTCGGCGTCGGGGTCCTGGGCGAAGCCGACGTTCGCCCGGTGCTTCTTCACCAGGCGGCACAGGCCCGCGAGATTCTCGCGGGTAGGCTCGGGCGTGTGGGGGAACACGCCGCGGTCGGCGGAGCGCCGCAGGTCGGCGGTGGATTCGTACGCCTGCCGCACCCGGGACTTTGGCGCGAGCGTGCGCAACGCCCAGTCGCTCATCACCGCGCCGGACATGCCCAGGTTGTCCACCACGATCGTCGGTGCGAAGCGGGCGAGTTTGCCCGCGGCGGAAGCGCCCAGCGCCGCGCGCACTGCGAACTGGTGGCGATTGCCCAGCTCGCGCTCCACGCACGCGTGCCCCAGCGACCGCCAGTCGCGCACTTGCGGCGGCGACTGCTCGCCGAAGCGCGCGATCAGCTCGTCCGCCACGACCCTGCCGGGAGCCGAAGCGTCGACCACCCCCGCGCGCGCGCCCGGGCGACGGACGATGGGCTTGAGGCCGCACCAGTTCTGCGGGTTGTGGCTGGCGGTGACCACCAGGCCGCCGTCCAGCCCCAGCCGGTCGACCATCACCCCGACCGTGGGCGTCATCGCGATGTCCAGGTCCACCACGTCGCACCCCTCGGCCAGCAGCGCGGCCCGCGCCACGCCGGCGAACAGGTCGCTGCCGCGCCGGCCGTCGCGCCCCAGCGCCACCGCCACCGGCTTGCCGCCCCGCTTGTTCGCCTTCAGCCAGCCGGCGAACGCCGCCGCGAACCGCTGCGCCACCTCGGGCGTGAGCGAGCCGCCGATCGTGCCGCGGCAACCGGAGACGGACAGCATGAGCGCATCGGAACTGGACATGAGCGGGTGCTCCTGGGGCCGACCGGCCCGGGGCGTTGAAGATAGACCAACGGCGGGGGTCCCGCCCGGCGGTCCCATACGATGTCGGCGTGTACGCACTGGAACTGACCACCGTGTTCTCGGCGGCTCACGCCATCGTCATCGCCGGGCGGCGGGAGGCCCTGCACGGCCACGATTGGCACGTGACCGTCTGCCTGGAAGGACCGGCGGTCGACGCCGACGGCCTGCTGCTGGATTTCCACGAGGCGGAGCGTCACCTGCGCGAGATCGTGGCGCCGTTCCACAACGCGAACCTGAACCGAACACCCCCCTTTGACCGCGTGAACCCCACGGCGGAGGCGGTCGCACGCCACATCGCCGAGTCTTTGCGCGGCCGGCTCGAAAGCCGCGCCCCGAAACGTCCGAAAACCCGGGGGAGCGCCCGGTCCCCCGTGCGGGTGGCGTCGGTGCGCATCACCGAGGCGGTCGGGTGCGCGGCGGTCTACCGTCCGCCGGCCCGACGGACGGGGTCACGGAGGCGTTGAGCGATGTCGGTCGTTGATCCCAGCACGCCAGGCGTCGGCCCGGCGCCCGCGGAGCGCGCGGGCGAGGGAACGATCCTCAACGGTCTATCGGCCGACGCGGCGCGCCCCGCGGGCGCGCCGGCGGACGACACGCTGGAGTACACGCCCTCACCGCGCGACCTGGCCCTGCGGCCGGACGTCTTCCCCGATGCGCGCCGGCTGAACCGGGACCTGTCGTGGCTGGAGTTCAACGCGCGGGTGCTGAGCCAGGCGCTGGACGAGCGCATCCCGCTGCTCGAGCGCGTGCGATTCCTGGGCATCTTCACGAGCAACCTGGACGAGTTCGTGATGAAGCGGGTGGGGTACCTGCACAAGTGCATCGAATCGGGGATGGATTCCGGCGACGAGGCGCTCGGTCACGCGCAGATGCTCCACGCCGTGCGCAAGACCTTCGAGCACCTGGAGGAGCAGCAGGCCGCGTGCTACAGCCGGTCGATCCGTCCCGCGCTGGCGCGCGAAGGGATCCACCTGCTGGAGTACCGGGAGACCGACCCCGAGGAGCGGGCCCGCCTGGACGAGTGGTTCCAGCGCTCGGTCTTTCCGGTGCTGACGCCGCTGGCGGTGGACCCCGGGCACCGCTTCCCGTTCATCTCGAACCTCTCGGCCAACATCGGCATCCTGCTGCAGGAACCGGGCGCGGCCGAGCCGGTCTTCGCTCGCGTCAAGGTGCCGCCCACGATGCCGCAATGGGTGCGCATCCCTCCCCCACCGCCGGCGCACGGCGTCAAGCAACGGCCCGACCCCGGCCGGGGCCGCTTCGTCGCGCTCTACGACCTGATCCTGAACTCCCTGGCGGGCCTTTTCCCGGGCCTGCAGATCGTCGAGGCGGTGCCCTTCCGCGTGACGCGTTCGGCGGCCGACGAAGACCGCGCCGCCGCCGGCGACGACGGCGACGCGGACAACCTGCTGGACTTCGTGGAAGCCGAGCTGAAGCGGCGCCGGTTCGCCAAGGTCATCCGCCTGGAGGTGCCCGCAGAGGCGTCGCCGCGCCTGGTCCGCCAGCTCGTCGAGATGCTCCGCATCAAGCCCGAGGACGTCGACCTGCTTCAGGGCCTCGTGGACTTCCGCTCGCTGTACGAGATCGCCGACCTGCCGCGTGCCGACCTGCGCCAGCAGCCGTGGACGCCCGTCACGCCGCCGCGACTTGCCGACCGCACGCAGAGCATCTTCTCGCTCATCCGCGAGGGCGACATCCTGGTGCACCACCCGTACGAGTCGTTCGGCGACTCGGCCGAACGGTTCATCGCCGAGGCGGCGACCGACCCCCACGTGCTGGCCATCAAGCAGACGATCTACCGCACCAGCCGCGACTCGCCGTTCGTACAGCACCTGATCCGCGCCGCCGAACTGGGCAAGCAGGTGGCCTGCCTGGTCGAGGTTCGGGCGCGGTTCGACGAGGGTCGCAACGTCAACCTCGCCCAGACGCTGGAGAAGGCGGGCGTGCACGTGGCCTACGGCGTGGTCGGGCTCAAGACCCACTGCAAGGCGGCCCTGGTGGTCCGGCGCGAGAAGGACGGCATCCGCTGCTACGCCCACCTGGGCACCGGCAACTACAACCCCTCCACCGCCAACCTCTACACCGACCTGGGCCTGCTCACGTGCGACCCGCACATCACCGCCGACGTGGTGGACCTGTTCAACCAGCTCACCGGACGCAGCCGCAAGAACGACTACCGCCGGCTGCTGGTGGCGCCCACGGGCATGAAGAAGACCTTCATGGACCTGGTCGCCCGCGAATCGCTCATCGCGCGCGAGCACGCCGCCGGCCTCAGCCCCGTCGGCGGGCGCATCATCGCCAAGATGAACGCGCTGGAGGACGCCGCCGTCACCAACGCCCTGTACAAGGCCTCGCAGGCCGGCGTGCAGATCGACCTGATCGTCCGCGGGTTCTGCTGCCTGCGGCCGGGCGTGCCCGGCCTCTCGGACAACATCCGCGTCACCAGCGTGGTCGGGCGGTTCCTCGAGCACTCCCGCGTCTTCCACTTCGGCGCCGGAAAGGCCGACCCGCTCGACGGAGAGTGGTTCCTCGGCTCGGCCGACTGGATGTACCGCAACCTCGAGCAGCGCGTCGAGGCGATCGTCCCCGTCGCCGACCCCGAGGCACGCCGCCGCCTGAAGCGCATCTTCGACGTCATGCTCGCAGACCGGCGCAACGCCTGGCGCCTGCTGCCCGACGGACGCTACGCCCGCATGCCCGCGCCGCGCGACGCCGCGCCCGAAGCGCCGGAACACCTCGGCACGTTCGAGTCGCTCATGCGCGACGCATTGGCGAGCCTCGCGTAGCCCGAGCGATTCACCCCGCCAGCCGCGCGCCCACCAGCGCGCCCAGCGCCCCCAGCCGCTCGGCGCTGTGCACCGGCACGGGCCACGTGCGGTCCAGCAGGAGCGCATCGTCGCGCAGCCGCTCGGCCGCCCCCCGGGCCGCCGCCGCCAGCGCCGCCACCTGGCCGCTGTGGCGCTCGCGAACCTGCGCCAGCAGCCGCTGCAGTTCGTCGTACCGCTCCCGGCGCAGCCGCCGATCCCGCTGACGAGCGATCTCCGCCACCAGCGCCCGCTTCCGCTCCGCCGACGCCCCGTCGCCCACCACCGCCGGATCGTGCCGCGCCCGGTGCGCCAGCCACGCCGCCCGGTCCGCCTCGCGCCGGTCGGTCCGGGGCGTCCGCCCCAGGTCCGCCAGCAGCGTCCCGGTGGCCAGCACGGCGGGCGCCAGCTCAACCCCGAGCCAGGCTCGCACCCAGGCCTCCGCCGCCGCGTCGTAGCCCGAAGCACCGTCGCTCCCGGCCCCGCCCAGGCCGTGGATGAACAGGTCGCACACGCCACGCCGCAGCAGCGCGGTCATCAGCAGCGCCCTGGGCGCCAACTCGCCCGCGGGCACGGAAGCCAGGTCCGGCGAGTAGACCCGCCGTCGCGCCAGCCCCGGCGTCAGCCGCCACAGCGGCAGCTCGTAGCGGCCGCGGGGCTCATCGGCCGTCAGCGGCCTCAGGTGCGCCCCGGGGGCGCCGGCCACGGCGGCGTTGTACGCCCGCACGCACGCCGCCGGGTCGCGGCGCATGTCGTCGAGCATCGCGCCGAACATCGCGGTGCGCCCCAGCGTCGTCGCCATGATCAGCGGCGGCTCCGGGCAGTGCGGGCGGAGCAGCGCCGAAACAGCCCGCGCCACCTGTTCCGCCGCGGTCGTCGCCGTCGAGTGCAGCCGCAGCGCACCCTGCAGCGCCTCGAGTCCCGCCAGCACCGCCGCGTCGGCGCCCCGCGCGGCCGGCGGCAGCGCCATGGGCGAGAACGGGCCGATGAGCGCCGGCGGTTCGTCGGCCCGCAAGCGCGTCGCGACCGTGTCGGGCGCGCAGCGCCACACGCCCTGGCCCACGGTCCCGGCCAGCAGCAGCGGGAATCGCACCGCCGTGAAGTCCTCCGGGTCCTGGTCCACCACCAGCCACGCGCCGGCCGTGTTGAATCGCGCGCACGAGTGGTGCAGGGCGAACCACTTGGCGGCGATCCCCGCGTGCCAGACCGCTGCCTGATGGCCCGACAGGATCACCGGCCGATCGGAGGGAAGTCCCAGCGAGCGACGGCTCTCGGCCCAGGGACCGCCCCTTCGTGCCGCGCCCAGCGCGAGCAGTTCGCTCCAACGCGACGCGCCCGGCTCGATGGTGACGCTCGGCGGAAGGTGCATGCTGCGCTAGACCCGCGCCGGCCGCCGCCGCAGCGCCGGGTTGCCCAACTGACCGCAGGCGGCCATGGTGTCCCTCCCCTTGGTGCGCCGTCGCTTGACGTACACCCCGTGCCCCTTGAGCCGTTCCATGAACGCGTCCACCGACCCCTCGTCGGGCGCCGGCCACGGCGAGCCGTCGCGCGGGTTGTACGGGATCACGTTCACCATCGCCGTCAGGCGCGGGCCGTCGTACCGCGGTTCGTTTCCCGCGGGCCGATGCTCCGCGCCCAGCACGAACGACGCGACCGCGTCGGCGTGCTCGGGCCGGTCGTTCACGCCGGGGATGAGCACGTACTCGATGCACTGGTGCGAGCCGCCATAGATCGGCCACTCCGCCAGCGCCTCGCGCAGGCGCGCCAGCGGCATCGCTCGGTTCACGGGCATCAGCCCCGTGCGGATCTCGTCCGTTGGCGCGTTGAGCGACACCGCCAGCGCCAGCCGGTGCCACCCGGGCCGGTGCACGTGCTGCCCCAGCGCCCGGATGCCGTCCAGACGTCCGACCGTGGACACGGTGATCCGAGACATCGCCATCGCCGGCCCGCGGGAATCCGTCAGCACCTCGATCGCCCCCACCACCGCCTCCAGATTGTCCATCGGCTCGCCCATGCCCATGAACACCACGTTGGTGATCTCCGCCTCGGGGTCCGGGCGATCGATCAGGTGCCGCGCGGCGTACCACTGGCCGACGATCTCCTCCACCGTCAGCGAGCGCAGCAGGCCCATCTGCGCCGTCTGGCAGAACCCGCACCCCATGGCGCAGCCGACCTGCGACGACACGCACAGCGTGTAGCACCGCCCGCGCGTCCGCCCCACCATCGGGATCAGCACGCTCTCGGTCTCAACCCGGTCGCTTCCGCCGCCGTTCACCGCCAGACGCACGGCCGAGCCTTCGGACGGCGACTCCACCCCAAGCCGGCGCGGCACCAGTTGGGTGAACTTCACCACGTGCCCCTCGGCAGAATCCGACACCAGCCGCCGGTGCACCGCCGCCGGTCCCCACGCCGCCGTCAACGGGTCCGCCCCCGCGGGCCCGAGCCGGTAGAACCGGGCGTAGCGGTTCAGCGCTTCACGCCCGCCGGGCAGGCCCGACGCGGCGCTCGCGGCGGCGTACGCCTGGGCCGTCACGGCCAGCGGGTTGGGCGAGGCGGGCGCCACGGCCGATCGTAGAGAGCCGCCCGGGGCGCGGCGGCGCCGCGCCGTCGAACCCGATCGGCCCGCGCCCGGTACCATCGGGAGCATGGAGGCCCAGGGCCAGACTCCGACACCCGCGGCGGCGAGCGCCGCGCGGCCCGCCGAGGCCGACGCGCAGCTCTACCTGCACCCGCAGACGCTGGCGCGCCTGGGGTCCCTGGAACTGCGGGCCAAGATGATCGTCGAAGGCGTCATGAGCGGCGCGCACCGCTCTCCGTACCAGGGCTACAGCGTCGAGTTCGCCCAGCACAGGCCCTACGTGCCGGGCGACGACATCCGCCACCTGGACTGGAAGGTCTTCGGCCGCACCGACAAGCTCCACCTCAAGCAGTACCAGCAGGAGACCAACCTCGACCTGGTCGTGCTGGTGGATTGCTCCGGCTCCATGCGCTACGGCTCGCGGTCCTTCCAGGAGGCCAGCGGCGCCGGCAACAAGCTCGGTCCACACGGCCTGGCCGCGTGGACCAAGTTCGACCACGCGACGGCCGTCGCGGCGGCGCTGGCGTACATCTGCCTGCGCCAGGGCGACCGGGTCGGGCTGGTGGTCTACGCCGACGAGGTGCGCCGGTGGGTCCGCCCATCGAGCGCCCCGGGAACGTGGCGGCAGATCGTCGGGGCGCTGTCAACCAGCCCCATCGACCGGCCGACCGACCTGGGGCGCGTGGTGGACCAGGTGCTGGGCAAGCTGACGAACCGATGCCTGATGGTGATCGTGAGCGACCTGTTCGAGGACGCCGAGCGCATCCGCCAGGCGCTGGCGCGGGTCAAGTTCCGCGGGCACGACGCGGTGCTGGTCGAGCTGCTCGACCGGCAGGAGCGCGAGTTCGACCTGTCGGACGAAGCTCCGTTCGTCGGCCTGGAGGGCGAGCCGGCCCAGCGGGTCGACCCGCGCGCCGTGCGCGAGGCCTATCTGGCGGCGCTCCGCGAGCACCTGGACAGGGTCGAGCGTGGCGCACGCAGCTTCGGGTTCGACTGGATGAGCCTCTCGACCCACGACTGGCTCGGCCCGCCGCTGAGCGCCTTCCTGGCCCGGCGCGAGGCCGCTCTCAAACGGATGAAGTCCCGCTGAACCCGCCGTGAGCTTCCTTCACCC
>JAEUIX010000148.1 GCA_016794945.1 Phycisphaerae bacterium | reverse complement strand
AGCAGCTCTTCGATCAGCTCCGCGAAACTCTTGGGCCCGGGGTAGTCCATCAGGTCGTACCCCCCTTCCGCCAGGTTCAGGCTCTTGGCCAGATCCGCCGCGGCCACATCGAACGGCGCCACACGGTCGGCCATCTTCAGTTCCACCGCCCGGTCGCCCGTGAACAGCCGACCCTCGGCCGTCCGCGCCAGCTCGATCCCCTTGCGACCGGCGCTGACCCGCTTGGTGAACAGCTCGTACGTCTGCACCATCTTGTCACGCACCAACCGCCGGTCCGCCTCGCTCCACGGCGCCATCCCGCCCAGCAGGCTCGCCCGCGGCCCGCGCGTCCGCTCCACCACGTTGACCTTCAGCTTCTCCATCAGCCCGCCGGTGGCCAGCTTGCCGCCCACCACGCCGATCGACCCCACGATGCTCGACGGGTTCACGTAGATCCGCTCGCCGGCCACCGCGATGTAATACCCGCCCGAGGCCGCCATCGACCCCACGCTCACGTACACCGGCTTCTTGGCCGCCACCCGCCGCAGCCCCTGCCAGATCATCTCGCTGGCGATCGCCGAGCCACCCGGCGAGTCGATCCGCACCACCACCCCCTTGATCAGCGGGTTCTCCTCGATGGTCGACAGCGCCCGACGCACCGTCCGGCTCCCCACCGTCGCGTCGCCCATCAGCCCGCCCGCGCCCGACTCGCCGTCCACGATCGCACCGTCGATGTGCAGCACCGCGATCGTGTCGCGCTTGGGCGTGTGCTCAGGCTTGGACGCCAGCATCTGCAGCATCGCGAAGGGGTTCGCGGCGTCCATCTTGCCCCCGCCCTGCGGCTTGCCCAGGTCGTCGCTCCATTCCACCGACTCGGCCCCCAGCCCCTTGGCCAGGTGCTTGCCCAGGTCCGGCAGGTCGAGGATCGTGTCGATCAGCCCCACCTTCTTCGCCTCGTCGTCCGTCGCCGCCCAGGCCGTTTCCATCGCCTTGTCCAGCGCGGCGTCGTCCATCTTGCGCCCCGCCTTGAAGGCCGCCCGCAGGTTCGCGTACAGCCCGTCCAGCAGGCTGTTGATGTTCTCGTCCCACTGCCGGCTCGGCTTGGCGTTGGCCATCATCTCGCTGGCGCCCTTGTAGTCGCCGATCTGCACGAAGTCACCCTTCACCCCGGCCCACGCCAGCGCGTCGGCCAGGTACATCTCCTGCACCGCCAGCCCCGGCAGCGACACCGCGCCGCCCGCCTGGATCACCGCCTCATCGGCCGCCGCCGCCAGCATCAGCGCGCCGGGGTCGTACAGGTCGCTGTACACCACCACGCGCTTGCCACCCGCGCGGGCCGCCGCCACCGCCGCCGAGATCTCCTGCACCTGCGTCCCGGTCAGTTCCGCATCCTTCAGCCGAAGCACGATCGCCTTCAGCGAAGCGTCCCCCGCCGCCTGGCGCAGCGCCGTCGTCAGCGTGCGCAGCGTCATGTCCCCGCCCGTCAGCCAGTCCAGCGGCCCCGGCTTCTCCACCAGCTTGCCCTTGATCTCCACCATCGCCACGCGGGCCTTGCCCGTCGGCGCCGCCGCCGCCGGACCGCCGCCGGGCTGCACCGCGGCCGTCGCCGTCATGCCCAGCCCCACGCCGCCCGCCAGGGCCAGGATCACCGCCGCCGCTCGAATGGAACGCATCCGCATGGTCATTCTCCGGAACCCGCCCCCGTCCACCGCCGCGCAGCCCCCCGTGCACACCGCACAAGCCTATGACGCCGCCGCCCCGCGGTTGCGGAGCGGGCTCACGAGTACCCCAGCCGGTCCAGATCGTCCTCGTCGAGGCCGAAGTGATGCCCCAGTTCGTGCAGCAGCGTGACCCGGATCTCCTCGTAGATCTCATCGTCGGCGTTGGCCTGGTCCCACCCGCCGGCCAGGTCCACGATCGGCGCCCGGAAGATGTGGATCGTGCCCGGAAGCCCCCCCGACCACTCCACCGACCGCTCGGTGATCGCCACGCCCGTGTGCAGGCCCATCGGGTCTTCCTCGCCCGGCTCGAGCACACCGTCGCGGATCAACTCCTTCACCAGCGCCGCGTCGGGCCGATCGACCACGATGATGGGGATCTCGTCGATCGCTTCGCGGAACTGCTCGGGCATCGCGTCGATGGCGTCCTGCAGAAGGGCGTCGAATCGCTCGCGCTGTTCGCCGGTCATCGCCCGCCCTCCGCGCCCTCGACTACCTGCCGCAGCCCCGGGCTGGGCGCCAGCACCGCCCGCGCGATCCGCAGGCTGTCCACCAGCGCACCGGCCAGCCCCAGGGTCATCAGCAGCCCTCCGGCCAGCATCGCCACCACCGCCAGCAGGTGGAACGCATCGGCCCCCGCCACCCGCGAGGCGCCCATCAGCCCGATCACGTCCCCCACCATCACCAGCCCAAGCGCCGCCATCATCGCCAGCATGGTCTGCCGGTCCACGCGCCCGGTCCGCATCACCAGCGACCGCTTCACCAGCGACCGAGCCGTCGGCCGCAGCAACGCCAGGATCGCGATCAGCACCCCGCACAGCGAAGCGCGCAGCACCGTCCGCTCCGGCGCGGGCGACCACATCTCCGCCAGTTCCCCGCCGCCGGTCAGGCCCGAGCGCGCCGCCGCGCCGTGCAGTGCCACGACCAGCCAGGCCAGAAGCCCGTACAGCGCGACACCCGCCAGGCCCGCCGCCAGCATCCAGCGACCGTTCCGGCCTGGCTCGGTCCGCGCCGACGGCACCACGAACAGCAAGGCCCCGACGCCCGACGCCGCCAGCAGCCCCGCGATCACCCACCCCCACCCGCCCCACAGCGGCTGCGCCGAGGGCTGCTCGGTCCACGCCGCCATCAGCCGCTGCAGCGCCACCCGCCAGCCCGCCAGGGCCGCCAGAAGCCCCGCCCCCGACCACAACACCAGCCCCAGGCTCGTCAAGCGCGGCGCCCGCGCCGGACGCAGTTCCGACGCCAGCGGGTCGACCACCGCCAGGATCGTCGCCCGCACAGCCGTGCCGCACTCCGGGCACACGCCCAAGATCGAGATCCCCTGCAGGTTGTACCCGCACACCGCGCACGGCAACCGCCCGCCCAGTCCCAGATCGGCCCCCCCGGCCCCCTCGGCCGCCATGCCGTGCCCCCGCGATGGTTCCGCCGCTTCCTGCACGGCCCCATCGTAGTGCCGAACGCCCCGGCCCCGGCCGCCGTACCCTTGGCCCGAATGCAGGACACGCTCGAACGACTCCGCGCCAGCATCGCCTCGGTCTACCTCGGCAACACCCTGGCGATCGACCGGCTGCTCATCTGCCTCCTGGCCAGGGGCCACTGCCTCATCGAAGACGTCCCCGGCGTCGGCAAGACCGTGCTCGCCAACGCCCTGGCACGCTCGCTCGACTGCTCCTTCAGCCGCATCCAACTCACCCCCGACCTTCTCCCGTCGGACATCCTGGGCGTCAGCGTCTACCGACGCGAGACCGGCGAGTTCGAGTTCAAGAAGGGCCCGCTCTTCGCCAACATCGTCTTGGCCGACGAGATCAACCGCGCCACCCCCCGTACCCAGACCGCCCTGCTGGAGGCCATGAACGAGGCCAGCGTCACCGTCGACGCCCGCACCTACCGCCTCGACCAGCCCTTCATGCTCGTCGCCACCCAGAACCCCAGCGACTTCGAAGGCACCTACCTCCTGCCCGAGAACCAGCTCGACCGGTTCCTCATGCGCATCAGCCTCGGCTACCCCGCCCCCGCCGACGAGGCACGCGTGCTGGCCCTGCGCCCCGCCGCCGGCGTGCTGCAGTCCCTCGCCCCGGTCATGCGCTCAGCCGACGTGCTGGCCCTGCAGGCCCGCACCGACGCCGCCCGGCTCGACCGAACCCTCATCGACTACATCATCGCCCTCGCCACGGCCACCCGCCGCGACGAGGAGCTCTCCCTCGGCGTTTCGCCCCGCGGCGCGCTGGCCCTGGCCCAGGCGGCCCGCGCCACCGCCGTGCTGGCCGGGCGCGACTACGTCATCCCCGAGGACATCACCCGCAACGTCGGCCCGGTCTGCGCCCACCGCGTGCAGAGCCGCGCCTCGCTCAACGGCAGCACCGCCGAGACCGTCGACCGCGTGCTCTCCCGCGTCATGCAGCGCGTCCCCAGCCCGGCGTGAGCGCCCCGTTCATCGCCGGCGCCGAAACGCCGCCGCGCCGAGCAGCACCAGCACGCCCGCCGCCCCCGGCGCGGGCACGAACATCAGGTCATCGATGCGGAAGCTCACGGGTGCCGACGTGTCGGTATCCCGGAAGATCACGCGCGTGATCACCGCCGCCCCCGCGTCGCCGCCGATGAACCCGCCGAACGTGCCCGGGATCGGCACCGCCGGAAGCACTCCAAGCAGCGAATCACCGTTGTAGAACTCCAGGACGATCTGCCCGCTCAGCGTCGGGTCACCCAGGATGTTGAAGTACGCGCCGACCATCCGCTGCGCCCGCGCGAAATTCACCTCGATGGCATCGTCGTTGCCGACGCTCATCGAGTACAGCAGCGGCCCGCCCGAAATGCTCGGAGGATCGGCCAGGCCGCCCAGCGGGTCCGTCACCAGCGCGCCCAGCCCGCCGAACGTCGCGCCGGCGATGGTGAACGGTGTCGTCGTGCCCACCGGCACTTCGCCGAACGTCACCACCGAAACGCCCGGAACCGCGAACGCGCCCGGCCCCACCGGCGCCGGTCCCGAGCCCCCCTGCGCCCCGGCCGCCGCACCCAGCGCTCCGACCACCGCACACAACGCCCGCCCCCGGCCGCC
>JAEUIX010000105.1 GCA_016794945.1 Phycisphaerae bacterium | reverse complement strand
CAGACGACCGAGTTGGTGCTCTTGCCGAAGACCAGCCCGCACCCGCCGGTGGCCATGACGACGGCTTCTGCGCGGAACGCGCGGATCTGCATGGTTCGCAGGTCCTGAGCGACGATGCCGACACAGCGCGCCTGTTCGCCCTGCCCCTCGATGATCGGGCGCAGGAACTCCCAGTGCTCGTACTTGGTGACGCGTCCCTCGTCCTCGCGCCGGCGGACCTGCTCGTCGAGGGCGTACAGCAGCTGCTGGCCGGTCGTCGCCCCGGCGAAGTGCGTCCGCTTGTAGAGCGAGCCGCCGAAGAGCCGCAGGTCGCGGAACCCCTCGGGGGTGCGGTTGAACGGGACGCCCATCCGGTCGAGCAGGTCGATGATCTTCGGCGCGAAGTGGGTCATCTCGAACACCGGCGGTTGGTCGGCCAGGAAGTCGCCGCCGTAGATCGTCTCGTCGAAGTGCTCGTACTCGCTGTAGCCCTGCTGGCGGGCGACTTCGTTGCACGCGTTGATGCCACCCTGCGCGCACACGCTGTGGCTGCGCTTGACGGGCACGACGCTGAACAGGTCCACCGGCAGGCCGGCCTCGGTGATGCGCACCGTCGCCGCCAGTCCGGCCAGCCCGCCGCCCACCACGATCACGCGCTTGTCTGCCATTCCGGGTGCCATGGTCGGTTCCTTCTCGTGACGGCCCGCCGCGTGCAGGTCGGTCCGCGGGATGCTCGAAACTCGTTCAGGGTCTGGGAGCGGGCAGCACCTCGGCGACGCCGCCCTTGCCGGCGGCGTGCCGCAATTCGATCTCCCGGGCCTTGGCCGGGTCGATCGTCGCGAACCCCAGCACCGACGCCCAGCCCGCGAGCATCAGCGCCGCGCCCACGCCGGCGCAGACGTACCCCCACTGCTTCTGCGCCCGCGCGCTGATCGTCAGGCCCCAGGTGATCGCGCTGGTCCACAGCCCGTTGGCGAAGTGGAACACCAGCATCGACACGCACAGGAAGTACGCCACCGACACCACGGCGCCCGCCGCGGTCCATTGCTCGCCCCCGCGCAGGATCTGGGCCATCGTCGAGGCGGCGAAGTTGTGCTTCCACTCCACGCCGCCCGGGACCATCCACGTCCAGCCCCACCGGAGCGTGGCGACGTGGTAGAAGATGAACAGCACGCCGATGTACCCGCTGGTGCGCTGCAGCGTGTACCGCCAGTTCGCCTGATAGGGGTACGCGCCGGTGTTGGGACGGCCGGTCCGGGCGTAGTAGACCCCCAGCACGGAGTGAAAGGCGATCGGCAGCCAGAGGCCGAACACTTCGACCAGCAGCAGGAACGGCGTGGAGTGGATGAAATCCACCTCGGCCTGAAACGTCCGGACGCCCCGCTCCAGCGCCGTGGCTCCCTCGCGCGAATCCAGCATGCCCCAGACGATCGAGGCGTTCGTCGTCAGGTGGAAGAGCAGGAAGACGCCGATGGGCATGACGCCCGTGAGCGAGTGCAGGCGGCGGAGCAGGAAGTAGTTCCGCTGCATGAACGATTCGTTGGTGGTCACGGCAGCTCCCGGACGGGGCGGAGCATCTCGCCGACGGGCCGGGCCGGCCGATTAGCCGGTGCGTGCGGGGCCGACGGGAGAGCGACGCCCGTTTCGGGCATTGTTTACCGTCCGGCGACCGGGTTCCAGTCGCGCACCCGACGATGTCCCGCGTCGGTTACACGCCGGCCGCGGGCGGCTCGACCGCGCCGCCGGCGGCTCCCTTGCGGGCCGCGTTTTCGACGTACTTGCCGATCTCCACGTACCGCATCCGAAGCTCGTAGAGCGCCTGGTTCAGGTCGGCGGCTTCCTCCGGCGACAGATTGCCCTTGCACTTGGTCTCGAGAACGCCAAGGAGGTCGATGTGGAACCTCGCGTAATCCAGCGAGACGATGGCGCGCCCGGTCTGCGGATCCGGGAAGCCACCGAGGTAGAGCAAAGCCTGGGTGACCAACGTGCCCACCAGCGCGTTGAAGTCGGCGTCGGGCATTTCGCGCGGGCCGCGTCCGCCGGCGTTCTCCCCCGGTTTGGCGGCGGCCTTCTTCGCCTCCTCCGCCTTGGTCAGCCTGTCTTTCTCCGCCTGCGCCTGCGACTTCCAATCCGAGTCCACGACCAATTTAGGCGCCGCCGCGGGACCGCCGGACGGCTTGGCCTCCGTGGCTCCCGCTTTCTTCCAATCGTCGTCCAGGATCAGTTTCGGGCCGGTGGATTCTGCCATGTGGACTCCCCTGAAGGTCCGGGATGGTATTCTCCCGACAGGCGCGGCCCACCGCAAGCGTTGCCCGGCCGATTCCGCGGACCCGAGGTGGACATGAGCACGATGCTCCGAGCGAATCACGGATGGACGGTGTTCGGCCTGTCAACCGCTGCGGGCGTTGCGGTCTGGCTGGGAGGCTGCGGCCAGCAGGTGTCCGAGCGCGGCGCGGTCAGCGGGGGCCCGCTGGCGATCGACGCGTTCAAGGGACTGCCTGATCCGTCGTTGCCCGAACCTTCCAACTCCCCCACTTCCCCCACCCCTTCGCCGCCCGGCAGGCCTCAGCCGGGCGCACGGCCTGTCGCGATCAGCGAGGCGGCCCTGACCGGAGTAGTGCGCGACGTTGTCGTCCTGGCGGGCGACCCCAAGGACGCCGTGGTCGCCACGGCCCGCCCCGTGGCGCAGCCGGCGTTCCTCGACGGCGTCATCGGCCAGATCAACGGCAAGCCGGTCTACGCCGACAGGTTCCTGGGCCGCCTTGACGGGCAGTTGCGGGCGCTGGTCAAGCAGACCAAGAGTAACCGGGAGTGGCTGCAGT
>JAEUIX010000096.1 GCA_016794945.1 Phycisphaerae bacterium | reverse complement strand
CATCGGCGATGTCAACGGTGATGGCCGGTCCGATTTGGCGGTGGCGAACAACAGCAGCAACAACGTCTCGGTCCTTTTGGGCAACGGCAACGGCACCTTCGCCGCCGCGGTCAACTACGCTACGGGCAGCAGTCCCGTTTCCGTGGCCATCGGCGACCTGAACGGTGACGGCCGGCCCGACCTGGCGGTGGCGAACAACAACAGCAGCAACGTCTCGGTCCTTTTGGGCAACGGCAACGGCACCTTCGCCCCGGCGGTCAATTACGGCGTGGGCACCGCTCCCCGCTCCGTGGCCATTGGCGATCTCAACGGTGACGGCCGGCCTGACTTGGTGGTGGCGAACCAATCGACCAGCAACGTGTCGGTGCTGCTGGGCAATGGGCCCCCGAACAGCGGCACGTTTGCCGCGTCGATCTACGTCGCCGCGGGTACCGGCCAGCCCAACTCTGTAGCCATCGGCGACGTCAATGGTGACGGCCGATCCGACCTCGCGGTGTTGAGCCCAAATGGAATTGTCTCGGTGGTGCCGGGCAATGGCGATGGCACCTTTGCCACACAGGTCAACTATTTCTCGGGCAGCGGTCCGACTTCCGTGACCATTGGCGACGTCAGCGGCGATGGCAAGCCCGACCTGGCGGTGGCGAACGGTAGTAGCGGCAGCGTCTCGGTATTCCTGAACTCCGGGACGCAGGCAGCGATTGCTCAGCAACCGGCTGGCCAGGACGTCACAGAGGGACAAGGCGCCTCGTTCACGGTGACGGCCACGGGCGCGGCTTCGTATCAGTGGAGGCGAAACGGCATGCCGCTGATCAACAGTGCGCCGTACAGCGGCGTGACCACGAGCACGCTTGCGATCACGAATGTCTCAATCGCGGAGGCAGGCAGCTACGACGTGCAAGTCTCTGCGGGCTGCAACCTGGTCTTGAGCCAAGCCGCAACCCTGGAAGTCATGCCCGTTCCGCCCAGCTGCGCAACTTCATTCGCCGCAGCGGTCAACTACGGCGCGGGCTCTTCCCCCTTCTCCGTGGCGACGGGCGATGTCAACGGTGATGGCCAGCCCGACTTGGCGGTGGCGAACTTCAGCAGCAACAACGTCTCGGTGCTGCTGGGCAATACCAGCGGCACCTTCGCCGCGGCGGTCAACTTCGCCGTGGGCGTTCAGCCGTACGCGGTGACCATCGGCGACCTCAATGGTGATGGCAAGTTGGACTTGGCGGTGGCCAATAACGGCAGCAACAACGTCTCGGTGCGACTGGGCAACGGCGATGGCACCTTCGCCGCCGCGACCAACTACGCCGTGGGCGCCCAGCCCGCTTCCGTGGCCATCGGCGATGTCAACGGCGACGGCCGACCCGACCTCGCGGTGGCCAACAGCGGCAGTAATAACGTCTCGGTGATGCTGGGCAACGGCCCCCCCAACAGCGGCACCTTCGCCGCGGCGGTGAACTACAGCGTGGGCAGCGGCCCCTGCTCCGTGGCCATCGGCGATGTCAACGCTGATGGTCGACTCGATCTTGCGGTGACGAACCAATTGAGCAACAACGTCTCGGTGCGGCTGGGCAACGGCAACGGCACGTTCGCCGCTGCGACCAACTACGCCGTGGGCACTCAGCCCACTTCCGTGGCCATCGGCGATGTCAACGGTGATGGTCGACCCGATCTTGCAGTGGCGAACTTCACCACGGCCAACGTCTCGGTGTTGCTGGGCAACGGCCCTCCCAACAGTGGCACCTTCGCCGCGGCGATCAACTACGGCGCGGGCCCCGGTCCCCGCTCCGTGTCCATCGGCGATGTCAACGGCGACAGCAGGCCCGACCTGGCCGTGGCGAACCAAAGTACCTTGGACATCTCGGTGCTGACGGGCAACGGCAACGGCACCTTCGCCGCGGCGATCAACTACGCCGCGGGCGGCACGCCCGCTTCCGTGGCCATCAGCGACGTCAGCGGTGACAGCAAACCAGATCTGGTGGTAGCGAAACAGA
Source organism: Phycisphaerae bacterium (assembly GCA_016794945.1). Next base: position 3,332 of record JAEUIX010000096.1, on the reverse strand, counting down.
GCGGCAACGTCTCGGTGCTGGTCAACAACGGTCCTTCGATCGGCTTCAGCCCGCAGCCGCAGAGCCAAGCGGTCTTGCCGGGAATGAACGTCGTCTTCACCGCGACCGCGACTGGCACCGGGCCGTTCACCTACCAGTGGCGGAAGAACGGCATACCGATCATCGGCGCGACAACTGGATCGCTCACCATCGACAACGCGAGCGAGGCAAGGGCTGGCTCTTATGATGTGCAGGTCCGCGGCGGGTGCAACCCGACGGCGGTGGCGACCAGCAGCCCGGCGGTGCTGACCGTCCGGGGGTGCAGCCCGGCGGACATCGCGACGGTGGGCAGCCCGGACCCGTTCTCCGGGGCCGACGGCTTCCTGACCGGCGAGGACTTCGACGCCTTCATCATCCTGTTCTTCCAGGGGTGCTAGGGGCGCCGGCGCCGCGGCGCTACGGCAGCGGTGCGCTGACCTGGTAGGTGATGGCCACGCCGTGCAGTCGCAGGGTGCCGGCCGAACTGCCGGTGTTCCACACGGCGCGCAGCCGGTAGGCGCTCGTCGTGTTGTCGATGGGCACGTTGACGGCGGTGCTGAAGGACCGCACCCCCGCGGCCGAGCCGGAGGATGGCATGACGGTGGACGCGAGCGCCGAACCGTCGTGGGGGATGCGCACGATCGAGAACGTGAAGTCGTTGCCGTTGTTGTCCAGGGCCCAGAAGGCCATGGCCGACACGGTGGCGCCCTGCGGCAGGTTCAGCGGCATCTCGAACGTGTAGGTGGTAAACAGCGACTGGCCGACGATGCCGTTGGAGACGTAATTGATGTCCGTCGGCGTGCCGAACCCGGGCGCCCAGGCGCTGAACGGCGCGCTCCAGGTGCGGGTCTGCGGCGTCAGCAGCACGCTGCCGGTGACGGCGAGGTTGCCGAACACGTGCAGCTGGCTGGTCGGCGTGCCGGCGCCCACGCCGACGTTGCCCGACGCGACCGACATAGCCGAGTTGGTCACTCTCGCCAGGCCCGCGCTGTCCGCGGCCAGCATCAGCGGCGTCACGCCGCCGGCGCTGATCGAGAACGCCCCGCCCGAGAGCGTCAGGCCCGCCCCGGCGGTGTAGATGCTGTTGGCGTCGGGGGCGGGCGCCCACTGGGCGCCGTTCCACTTCAGCACGTCGCTGAGGGCCGGCGCCGCCGCGCTGACCGGGCGCGTGCGCAGGCCGGTGATCTGCAGCGCGCCGAACGTGCCCGTCGCGTCGCCGCCGGCCGACTGCGATTCGTCGACGTACTGCGAACTGAGCGTCGAGAAGTTCAGCGACAGCACCCCGCCGGCCAGTTGCAGCCCCGAGCCGGCGGAGAAGACGGTGCCGGCATCGCCCGCGGGCGCCCACTCCGACCCGTTCCACTTCAGCACCTGGTTGAGGGTCGGCGCAGCGCCCGAGACCGCCCGCCCGCGCAGGGCGTTGACGCTCGCGGCGCTGGCGAGGCCCGAGAGATCGCCGCCGAGGATCGGGTTCTGCCCCATGTAGCGGGCGTCGAGCACCGCGAAGTCCACGGCGTACGACCCGGTGATCTGCTGCATGCCCTGGCCGGGCGGCCAGTGCTGCGTCGGCTTGGGCGCCCAGCCGCCCTGGTTGATGTCCCAGGTCAGCACATCGTTGTTGGCGGGGTTCTGGGCGCTGAGCGCCAGCGGCCGGGTAAGCAGTCGCGACACCGTGACGTTGCCCACGTAGCCGAAGACGTCTCCCGCCAGGCCCTGCACCGCGGGTTGGAAGTACCGGTTGTCGGTGAACGCCAGGTCGAGCGACAAAGACTGGCCCGACCCCTGCAGGCCCTGCCCGGCGATGGTGAAGCCGTCGTCGGCGCCGTCGGCGAAACCCGCCGGAACGCCGGTCAGCCCGCTCCACGGCGCGGCCTTGGCCGACAGCGCCACCGCCGCGTGCGGAGCGACGGTCAGTTCCTGGCGGGGCGCCAGCGTGGTGTACGCGCCCCCGCCGGCGGGGCGCACGTCGATCTCCAGCCAGCGGCGCTGGCCGTCGAGCGCGCTTGCGCCGAAGTCGAGCGTCGCGGTGAAGCGTCCGTCGGCGGGCGTGAGGTTCAACGCCGAGAGTTCCGGTCCGACCTGGGCGCCGCCGACCGCCGCCGAGTACAGGCGGAAGCGCAGGTCCACCGGCCCGCCCACCGGCGTGCCCCCGTTGCGCAGTTCGCCCTGGTAGGTCAACGCCGTCGTCAGAGGCTGGGCGTGCGCGTGGCCAAGGCCGGCGCAGGCCATTGCGAGTGCGGCGAACACGCGGCGGCGATGGAACATGGCAGTCTCCCCGAATCGGGCTTGGCACGAACGCCCACGTGCAGCCTACCACGCCCTTGGCCGATGACAACGTTCCAGCGCGACCTACCCTTGGCTCAGATGAAGTGCGACCTCTGCGACCAGGAAGCAACGGTCCACGAGCAGACGATCCGTGCCGGCAAGGTCAGCGAGCGGCACCTCTGCGAACGCTGCGCGCGCGAGGCGGGCATCTCCATCAACCCCGCCGCCCCGCTCACCAGCCTGCTGAGCCAGTTCATGACCACCGGGAAACCCCCGGTCCCGGGCCAGGCGGCAGGCCCCGTCGCCGCGGCGGCCTGCCCGAGCTGCGGGCTGACGTACGCCAAGTTCAAGGAGTCGGGGCTGCTGGGCTGCCCGGACTGCTACGCGGCGTTCGAGCCGTCGCTGGGCCCGCTGCTGGAACGGGCGCACGAGGGCGGGGCGCACCACGCGGGCAAGAAGCCGCGCCGCCTGACGCAGCAGGTCGCGGCGCAGCGCCAGCAACCCGGGGCACCAGCGCCAGCGCCGGCGCCGGCGGAGCCGCCGGCCGAGGCGGGGGCGGCGCGCGGGCGGACTCCGGCGGCGCGGAGCGATGCGCCGGCGCCGCAGGCGATGCCGGTGGCCGAGCGGCAGCGGCGGATCGTGGCGCTGCGCAAGCTGCTGGCGGCCGCGATCGGCGATGAGCAGTACGAGCGCGCCGCGCAGATCCGCGACGAGCTGCGCCGGCTGGGCGATCCCGACGTGCCGCCGGCCGAGCCCGGGCGCACCGGCAGGGGGCCGACGGCATGAACGCCCCGCACAGCCCCATGTCGGTCGAGGCGGTGCAGCGCGGCGCGCAGTGGCTGCGCTCCAGCGGCTCGCACGCCGACGTGGTGATCTCCTCGCGGGTGCGGCTGGCGCGGAACCTGTGGGGGCTGCCGTTCCTGCACCGCTGCTCGCGCCAGCAGCGCAGCGCAGCGCTGCAGTTGTGCAAGCAGCGGCTGCTGGGCCTGGGGCTGTCCCCGCAGATGCTCTGGGTCGACGTGCACACGCTCCCCTTGATCGACCGCAAC
>JAEUIX010000072.1 GCA_016794945.1 Phycisphaerae bacterium | reverse complement strand
GCTGCGACCGGCGTGGCCGCTGCGGGGTGGGGCGGCGCGGTGGGCGGCCCGGGGGTGGAGCAGACGACGGTCTTCGGCGGGCCGGAGCGTTGGGCGGAAGATCCCGAGACGTTCAGCCGGACGAAGTTCGTGGGCGTGGCGGCGGGGTTTCGCAGTCCGTACCGCTCGGGGGGCGGGCGGATCGGCGCGACGTGGGAGAAGCCTGGCGCGACGGGGAGCGGTGCGGCCGAGGGGGGCCAGGGTGGGGGCGAGGGGGAGGGCGCCTGGGCGGAGGGCCCGCACGACGCTCCGGCGGCGGGCGGGGCCGCGGGGTTCGGGGCCGGCGGCGCCGGGGCGCACTACCAGGGGGACCTGATCTCGGCGAGTGAGCGGTACGCGCGGATGGTGCTGGCGCTGACGCGGGGGGAGCGGTTCGACGTGGTGCACGCGCACGACTGGCTGACGTTCCCGGCGGGGATCGCGGCGGCGCGGGCGACCGGCCGGCCGCTGGTGGTGCACGTGCATTCGACCGAGTTCGACCGGGCGGGGGACGGGGTGAACCAGCGGGTGTACGAGATCGAGCGTCGCGGGATGGTGTCGGCGATGCGGGTGATCTGCGTTTCGGAGCTGACCAAGGGGATCGTGGTGCGGCGGTACGGGATCGACGCGTCGCGGGTGGACGTGGTGTACAACGGCATCGAGAACAGCAGGCTGCAGCCGCACGCGGGGGACCGGATCCAGAAGGGCGACCGGATCGTGCTGTTCCTGGGGCGGATCACGATGCAGAAGGGTCCGGAGTACTTCATCGCGGCGGCGAAGAAGGTGCTGGAGAAAGTGCCGGAAGCGAAGTTCATCGTGGCGGGGTCGGGGGACATGGAACTGCGGATGGTGGAACTGGCGGCGGAGATGGGCATCGGCCACCGGGTGCTGTTCACCGGCTTTCTGCGCGGGGCGGACGTGGACCGGGTGTACCGGATGGCGGACTGCTACGTGATGCCGAGCGTGTCGGAGCCGTTCGGGATCGCGCCGCTGGAGGCGATCCGCAACGACGTGCCGACGATCATCAGCAAGCAGTCGGGCGTGAGCGAGGTGCTGACGCACGCGCTGAAGGTCGATTTCTGGGACACGCACGAGATCGCCAACAAGATCGTGGCGGTGCTGCGTCACCCGCCGCTGGGTCAGACGCTGCGGCAGCACGGCGCGCTGGAACTGCACCGCCTGACGTGGGAGGGCGCGGCCAAAGCGTGCGAGCAGACCTACAGCCGGGCGCTGGAAGCGCAGGGCAAGCCGCTCGCGGCGGCGCGGGCGTGACATCCTGCTGTCGGGCCGACCGGGTTACTGAGCGCCGGCGGAGGACCGACGGGCGGGCGGGGTCTGGTCGAACTTGGCCTTGTTCTTCTCGGCCTCCTCGTTGGTGATCTTCTGATCATCCGCGGAGATGGTCGGGGTGTTGGAGCCGCCGCCGCCGAACGACAGCAGGCCAAAGTTCCAGGCCAGGAGACCGCCGGCGATCGCCAGGCAGGCGACGGCCGCGACGAGCTTGACGGTCTGGTTGTTGCCCCCGGACGATTTGTTCTTGGAAGAGGTAGCCATGGGACAAGCGTACCACGGCGCGGCGAGCGGTGCCCGTGGAGGGGTGGAACGGGGCGTTCGGGACGATCGAACAAACCACGAACGGGCTAGCCGACGTCGCGGTTCTGGAAGAGCAGTACAGCCAGGGAGAGGAAGAGGCCGATCTGCATCGCGGCGTAGGCAAGGACGAGGGCGAGGTGTCCGAGGGGCACGGGCTGATTCTGGCTGACGGCGTCGACCATCCAGAAGGACTGGAAGTTCGGAACGACGCCCCAGGCGAGCAGCGCGAGGGTGTTGGTCTGTGTGGGCGTTTTGAAGACGTAGTCGCCCTCGCGCGGAGGGCGGGCGACTCCGACGCCGCGTTCGCCGACGTTGCGCACCGTGAGCGTGAGGTCCTTGACGTCAGTGACGACGAGGCCGGGTTCGGAGCCGGCGCGGATGAGATCGTCGGGGTTGAACGGCCCGTCCGGCGCTGAACGCGGCTGGAAGGAGCCGGACTGCAGGTCGAAGCCGTTGGGGTAGGGGCCGTAATAGAGGCTGTCGCCGGGGCGAAGGGAGCGGCTGGGACCGGTCTTGAGGGTGACAAGGTAGACGTCGCCGAGATTGGCGAAGGACTCGAAGCGGTCCTTCTCGGGGACGGCGCGCAGGACGGCGGCCAGGGGCGTGTTGCTGAAGGCGTAGCGGCCGAGCACCGGTCCGGACAGCAGCCCGAAGATCATGACGATCAGGCAGATGACGATGGTCATGACCTGCCCGAGTCGGGAGGACGCGGCGATGGCGACGGCGGTGAGCACCAGCATGGCGGCGCCGACGGAGACCGAGGCGATGAGGATCTGGGGCTTGAAGTCCTTGGCCAGGGACTGGACCTGCCAGTTCTTGTTGATGAGCAGCACCAGGACCCAGGCCAGGACGATGAGCGGGCAGAGCAGCAGCGAGGCGGTCTGCGTGAAGGACCAGCCGTAGAAGAAGTTGCCCCAGACCGCGACGCCCAGGGCCAGGAACGCTGCGGAGAGCGCGAAGACGACGACGGGCTTGTCGACGTCGTCGGCGGCGGTGGACTGCACGCCGTGCCGGAGGGCGAGCTGGAGGAACACGAGCATGATGACGGTGGCGATGAGCATCGCCGCGGCGACGCCGAGGAACTTGCCGAGGACCAGGACCGGTCTGGGGACGGGCTTGGAGACGACGGTGAGGACGGTTCGCCGCTCGATCTCGCGGCTCATGGCGCTGGTGGCGATGAAGCCGGCGAGGAGCGTTCCGGCGACGAAGACGGTGGCCAGACCGATTTCGAGGAGGGACTTGTTGTCGCCGGAGACTTCGCCGGTGGAGCGGTACTCCATGGTGAAGCCGGTGGACCAGGTGACCAGGACCATGGCGATGCCGGCCAGAACGAGCAGGATGAAGTAGATGGGCTGGCGGACGCTTTCGAGGAAGGTGGTCCGCGCGATGGTCAGGGTCTGGGAGAGCATGGGAGCGAGCGAGGGGCGGATCGGCGGTGCCGGCGCGGAAACGGCGCGGTCGGACTTTGGATGGGCCGAGCGGCCCGGGTGGGTCCAGACGAGCGAGGGAGCATAGTGGTTCGCGCCGGAGCGGTCGAACCGGGTGGCGATTGGGTCGTATGGAGGGGGCGCTGCCCGCGATCTGGTGGGGCGGGGCTGCGGAAGGTGGAAAGTCCGCGGCGCTGCGGGCAGAATACGGCCCCTTCGTTCTGAAGGGGCGTCCGGACACCGCTGGCGTGCACGCGGTGCGCGGGGCGGGGCCAGTCGGTCGAGGGGCATGGGAGCCGGGGCAGAACCCCGACGCCAACGGAGTCTCCATGAAGCCAGACGTCCTGAGTTTCGCCAGAGCCTCCAGCGCCGCCCTGTTGGGGATGGTCCTGCAGGGCGTTCTTGGGGTCGTGCTGCTGATCTACGGCATCGTGGGCGGGGACCTGGCGGCGCAGAGCGCGGCGTACACGATCTTGGCGGGGCTGGTGATCTGGATCACGCTAGCGGTGCTGTTCGACCAGCACCGGCGGGAACGGATCGAGTCGATCGAGGCCGAGACGCTCGGCAGCGCGTCGGGTCGTGCGGCGTCGGTGTTCGAGTCGTCGGCGGAGGACCTGCGGGTGGCGGCGCGTCGGCTGCAGTCGATGCACACGTACCTGGTGCCGACGGTGTCGCTGCTGCTGGCGGCGGGGCTGCTGGCGCTGGCGTGGTGGCGGTTCAGCGTCGGCGAGCCGCGGGCTTCGATCGAGGAGTTCGCCAAGGTGCGGCCGGCGGAGCGAGGGTGGGCGATCAGCCTGGGGCTGGCGCTGGCGGTGGTGGGCTTCGTGTTCGGGCGGTACGTGTCGGGGATGGCCAAGCAGAAGGTGTGGGGGAACCTTCGCGGCGGCGCGGCGCAGGCTGTCGGCGCATCGCTGCTGGGACTGCTGATCGCGCTGTCGCACCTGATCGATCTGGCGGGCTCGGACTGGCTGCTGCGGATGTCGCTGGTGATCATCCCGGCGTTCACGGGCCTGCTGGCGGTGGAGATCGTCGCGAACTTCCTGCTGAACCTGTACCGGCCGCGGAAGCCGGGGGAGATCCCCCGGGCGGCGTTCGACTCGCCGATCCTGGGGTTCGTGGCGTCTCCGGACCGGATCGCCAGCACGATCGGCGGGGCGATTTCGTACCAGTTCGGGGTGGACGTGACGGGCTCGTGGGCGTACCGGCTGCTGTCGCGGGCGGTGCTGCCGCTGGTGCTGTTCGGGGCGCTGGTGGTGGGGCTGATGACGACGATCACGGTGGTGGGGCCGAACGAGCAGGGGCTGCTGCTGCGCGGCGGGCGGCTGGCGCGGACGCTGCCGCCGGGGCTGCACCTGAAGTGGCCGTGGCCGATCGAGTCGGTGGACCGGGTGGACGCGACGGGCCTTCGGGAGCTGACGCTGGCGACGCCGCGGCCCGGGGAGACGATCCAGGCGGTGCTGTGGACGAACGACCACGGGATCAAGGACGGCGAGACGTTCGTGCTGGTGCAGCCGAACCTGGGCGCGGGCGGGACGGACGCGGCGACGGCGGGGGTGTCGAAGATCGCGGTGGAAGTGCCGCTGGTGTACCGGATCGGCGATGTGCAGAAGTTCGAGCACTTTGCGCCGGCGGCGATGCGGGACGGGCTGCTGCGGGCGATCGCGCGCCGGGAGATGCTGGAGTATTTCGCGACGATCAACGAGGACCAGCTGCTGGGCGCCGGCCGGGGCGACGCGGGGCGGGCGCTGCGGGAGCGGTTGACGAAGGCGTTCGAGCGCGCGGGCGCGGGGATCGAGGTGGTGTTCACGGGGATCGAAGGGGTGCACCCCGACAAGGACGTGGCGCCGAAGTTCGAGGAGGTTGTCAAGAGCCAGCAGCAGTACGAGCAGCTGCTGGAGATGGGGACGACGGAGGCGATCAGCGCGTTGACGATCACGGCGGGGAACCTGGAGCTGGCGCGCCGGATCGCCTCGGAGATCGATGCGCTTTCGGCGATGCAGGGCAAGGCCGAACCGGCCGCGATGCGGGCGCAGGAGCTGAAGATCGAGGAGCTGATTTCGCGAGCCGGGGGGCAGGCGGGAGCGACGCTGGCGCGGGCCCGCGCCGAGCGGCTGGGCAAGGCGATGACGGAGCGCGGGCGTGCCGAGGCGATGAGCGGCAGGCTGGCGGCGTACCGGGCGAACCCCGGGCTGTTCAAGGCCCGCCAGTACTTCGACATGCTGCGCAGGGCGATCGAGGACGCCCGGGTGTACGTGACGGCGGACAACCTGCCGGACCTGCGCATCCAGGTGGACCTCAAGGACATGGGCACGGGCGACAACGTGTTCACGAACCCGACCGTCAGCCCGAAGTGAACGGAACCAACGAACCAATGACCCGAGCACAGGGCCGGGGAACACCCCGGCGGACCGGAGCCTGAACCGTGCAGAAC
>JAEUIX010000067.1 GCA_016794945.1 Phycisphaerae bacterium | reverse complement strand
CGTGGTCGCGGTGCAGGCCCTGAGCCTGTACCCGATCGTGTACCTCAACGCGACGGCGGCGCTGGCGAACCTCGACCCGGCGCTGGACGAGGCGGCCGAGAACCTCGGCGCCGGCTTCCTGCGCCGGTTCTTCACGATCACCCTGCCCTTGATCCGGCCCGGACTGTTCGCCGGCGGCACCATCGTGTTCATCTGGTCGTTCACCGAACTGGGCACGCCGCTGGTCTTCGACTACAAGACCGTCACTCCGGTGCAGATCTTCCTGGGGCTCAAGGAGGTCGAGAGCAGTCCGCAGCCGTACGCGCTGACGCTGGTGATGCTCGTGGTCGCCGTCGGGGTCTATCTGCTCGGGCGGGTGCTGTTCGGCGGTCGGGCGTACGCGATGCACGCCAAGGCGTCGCGGGCAGCCAGCGAGCACACGCTGCCGGGCTGGGGCGGCGTGCTGGCCGCCGCGGCGTTCGCCGCGGTCATCGGGCTGGCGCTGCTGCCGCACCTGGGGGTGGTGCTGACGGCGCTGGCCGAGAAGGGCTCGTGGTACCGATCGGTGCTGCCGGCGGAGTGGACGCTGCACAATTTCCGCGAGGCGCTGACGCACCCGGACGCGTTCGGCTCGATCGTCAACAGCCTGAAGCTGTCGCTGGCGGCGGTGGCGCTCAACCTGACCATCGGGCTGGCGGTGGGCTATCTGCTGGTCCGCACGAGCATTCGGGGCCGCTGGCTGCTGGACGCGCTGTGCATGCTGCCGCTGGCGGTGCCGGGGCTGGTGCTGGCGTTCGGGTACGTCGCGATGAGCCTGCAGTGGCCTTTCAAGGGCGGGCCGCTCGAGGGGCTGGCGAGCGTGATCGGCGCGAACCCCAACCCGTTCCCGCTGCTGGTGGCGGCGTACGCGGTGCGCCGCCTGCCGTACATCGTGCGCGCGACGGTGGCGGGGCTGGAGCAGACCAGCGGGCAGATGGAGGAAGCGGCGCTGAACCTGGGCGCGTCGCGCCTGACGGCGGTGCGCCGGATCATCGTGCCGCTGATCGCGGCGAACCTGATCGCGGGCGCGCTGCTGGCGTTCAGCTTCAGCATGCTCGAGGTGAGCGATTCGCTCATCCTGGCCCAGAGCCCGGGCGATTTCCCCATCACCAAGGCGATCTTCAGCTTCACCAACCGCCTGGCCGACGGCGTGTCGATCGCCAGCGCGATGGGCGTGTGGGGCATGGCGCTGCTCACGGTCACGCTGGTGGGCGCCAGCGTGCTGCTGGGCAAGAAGCTCGGAGCGATCTTCCGGGTGTGACGCGCCGGCCGGCGCGGGTCAGTTGGACGCGATCAGCACCCGCCGGAGCACGATGGCATCCTGGATCGGCCCGTACTCGCCGGGCTCGACGGTGACGCTCAGGCTGCTGGCGCCGGCGGGCACGGAAAGGTCAAACCGCGCGGTCGGCTTCTGCCCGTTGACGCGCTGGCGGAAGGCCTCGCGCTCGCCGAAGCGGATGACCACGACGCAGTCGCCCCACTCGCGCGAGCCCTCGGGCAGCAGCAGCCACCCGCCGACCCGCGCGGCCCGGTCCGGGAGCGTCCAGCGCACCGTCATGGGGCCCGGCAGCAGCACGTCCGGCGCGCCCAGCGGCGCGGGGTTGTCGGCCTCGTCGGCGTCCCACAGGCGCGCCGGCGGCGACCACCGCCGACCCGCCCACGGCTCCTGCGCCTCGATCGTGAGCGATCCCAGGCCCGCGAGGCGGCCCGCGTCCAGCGACAGCGCACGCAGGCTGTCCAGCTCCAGGCTCCACTCGCCGGGCTTGCCGGGCTCACGCTCGATCCGCAGCGACACCGACTTGCCGTCGGGGCTTTCGGCCGCGGCGGCGCTGATGACGCTCCCCTCGCCCACCCACGCGCGCACGCCTGTGCGTGCTGCGCGCGCCGGGTTCACGAGCCGAACTTCGCGCACGCGTTCGATGGGGATGAGTCGTCCCTGGCCGTCGACCTCGATCCGCACGTGGGGCTGCTCCGCCGCGTCGCCCGCCGCGCCGGACGCCTGGACGGCGGCGACGAAGCCCTCGAGCTTGTCGCCGTTGGTCAGGAGCATCGCGTCCTTGCTGCCGCGGATCTCGGGGAGGCCCATGGGCTCCTGCCAGCGGGCGGATTCGGCGTCGAGGGCCAGTCGCCGGACGGACTCCAGCGGGAGGGTGATCCGGCCGAGCGTGGGGTGGACCCAGGCGACGAGTTCGCCCTCGATGGGGCGCGGGAGCAGGGCCCCGACGATGCGTGAGCCGTCGGTCAGTTCCAGCGCGCCGGAGCGCTGCCCGCGCTCGGCGGCGTCGAGACCCACCCGGGGGGAGATCGCTCTGCGCGGCACGGGCCCCCAGGCTTCGGCGCGCACCAGCGCCCTTCCGGTCGGGAGGGGTTGAGTCTGCCCGTCGGGCCCGGTCCACTGAACGCCCGACGAGCCGAGCGAGCGCCGCGACCCCGGGATCGGGGAGAGGTCGTTGTCGTTGAGCACCCAAGCGGGGGCCGCGGGCTTGGGCGCCGGTGGGGCGGGCGGCTGGGCTTCGGGCAGCGGTGCGGCGCTGGCCAGGGCGAGTGCGTGCGCGAGGGTGGGTGCGAAGGTGGCGAGCATGGGTACTCCGCCGGCGGTCACTTCTGGAAGATCGGCAGGTAGCGCTTGGGCATCTGCAGCACGATCAGGGCCATGGCGGTGCCGTAGGCGGGGCCGACGGACGGGTCGCTCCAGGTGCCGCCGGCGCCCTGGCGGTTGAGCAGCTCGCGCCGGGCGGCGGGCCACCAGCCGGCCCAGTGGCGACCGCCGGCCAGGTACATGGTCTGGGCGGTGTAGTACATGCCGTAGAAGTAGTGCGCCTCGGAACGGCCGACGGATTCGGGCATGGCGCTGCGGGTGAGATAGTCAAGGCCCTTGTCGATGGCGTTGTCCTGGTAGATGCCGGCGTAGTAGAGGGTCGCGACGCTCGCCGCCGAGCGGGGCCAGGCGCTGACGCCGGTGTCGGACTGGTACTTGAAGCCGCCGTCGGGGTTCTGGCACTTGCGGATGTACTCCACCGCGCGGTCGATGACGCTCTTGGGCACCTCGATGCCGGCGTTGCGCGCCGCGCGCAGCCCCATGATCTGGCAGATGGTGACCGACGTGTCGGCGTCGTAGGGCACGGGGTTGTAGCGCCAGCCGCCTTCTTCGTTCTGTGAGCGTTCGATCAGCCGGCAGGCTCTGACCAGGGCCTCGTGCGTGCGTTCGGCCAGCGGGGTTTCGCCCCCGGCCTGGGTCATGCCGTACAGCTCGCCCAGGAACAGCGTCGCGAAGCCGTGCCCGTACATCGGGCCGTTGGTCGAGTCGCCGGCGATCAGCCCGGTTTCCGTGCAGCACGACAGCACGTACTCCAGCCCCTTGAGCACGACCCCGCCGTACTCGCCACGCCCCGGAAGGTGCCCGTCGGCCATGAACGCCAGGCAGGCCAGGCTCGTGACGGCCACGTTGCGGGAGTACCGACCGGAGCCGAACGAGCCGTCGGCGTTCTGCAGCGCGGCCAGGGCCTTGAGACCCTTGGTCACCGCGGCGTCGAGCTCCGGCGTGATCTCGCCTTCCATCGGCCGGTTCTGGGCGCCCGCGTCCGGCCGGGGATCGGGCATCCCGCCCGCGCCGGGCACGCCCGCGGGCTGCGACCACGCGAGCGTTGAGGCCCACAGCGCCGTTGCGCCGGTCGACGGCGGAGCGCCCAGCGGGCTGAACGGAGCGCCCGCGGCCAGCAGCATGCCCAAGAGTGCGGCGGGGGGTTGCATCGGAGGAGGTTAGTCCTTGCGTTCGGCCAGGCGGCGGTAGTACTCCTCCGTCAGCCGCTCGTACGTCGTCGAGAACTTCTCGCCAGAGCCCTGCAGCAGCATGTCGCGCAGCCGCTCGGGCAGTGAGCCCCACGCCGCCCGCGCCGCGTCCAACCCTGGTCGCAGCGCGCCGTCGCGCCGCGCCGGCGGGGTGGTGCTCATGCCGTCCTTGCCGCGTTCGTCGGTGCGTTGGCCGTCCTGCGGCTGTGGCTGGGCGGGCTGCTGCTGATTCTGCTGCTGCTGGCTCTGCTGCTGTTGCTGCTGCTGTTGTTGCTGTTGCTGCTGGCGTCGGCGGTTGGCCTGGCTGATCAGCGCATCGAGCCGGTTGAGGATCTCCTGCTGCGTGCGCTGCGTGTCCACGCTCGTGTCGCTCGATTCGCTCAGCCGGCGAGCCACTTCGCCCATCATCGCCACCGCCTCGGCAAACCCGCTCTCTACCTCGGCGTCTT
>JAEUIX010000003.1 GCA_016794945.1 Phycisphaerae bacterium | reverse complement strand
TGAGCCGGGCGTGCGGATCAACACGGGCGACGACATCAACCGGTCGGCGGCGGGCGGGCCGAGGCGCAGCGACGAGACGAGCGACACGACTTTCTCGGTGGGGCTGGGCCGGAAGAACCAGACGGTGGTGGACCCGCGGGGCCTGCCGACGAAGGTGAACGTGATGATCCACCTGTCGCGGGAGTACGTGTCGGCGCTGGCGAGGCAGGCCAAGTCGGCCGGCGCGGGGGCGGGCGGCGGCGGCGGGGCGGAGGCCGAGCCGACGGAGGCGGAACTGCGGGCGCAGTTCGACGCTGAGAAGAAGCGGATCGAGGACGGGGTGCGGCCGCTGGTGGAGACAACGACGGGCGAGGGGCAGTCGCAGGCGGGGTCGGTGGTGGTGTCGATGATCCCGGTGGCGATGCGTGCGGCGGGGACCGGCGTGGGGGCGGTGGGGCTGCCGGGGGCCGCGGGGTCGTGGGGGGGCGGGGCCGGGGCGGTGGGCGAGCTGCTGTCGGGCGGGGCGCTCAAGACGGCGCTGCTGGGGGTGCTGGCGGTGGTGGCGCTGGGGATGATGATGCTGATGGTGCGCAAGGCGTCGCGCCCGGCGGAGCTGCCGGACCCCAAGGAGCTGGTGGGCGTGCCGCCGGCGCTGCAGACGCAGAGCGACCTGGTGGGCGAGGCGGACGAGACGCAGACGGCGATGATGGGCATCGAGCTGGGCGAGGATCAGCTGAAGACCAAGAAGATGCTGGAGCAGGTGGCGGAGCTGGTGAAGAAGAACCCGCAGGACGCCGCGAGCATCTTGAACCGGTGGATCGCGGTGGAGCCGTGAGGAAGATGCACAGGGAGGATGCGGCCGATGCCACGTAAACCGACGGACAAGCTGCCGGAGAGTCCGGCGGAGCTGACGGGGCTGACGAAGGCGGCGATCCTGCTGCTGACGCTGGAGCCGGCGGCGGCTGGGGAGATGCTCAAGCAGATGACGCCGGAGGTGGTGGAAGAGGTGACGCGGGAGCTGGCGGGGCTGGGGCGGGTTCCGGACCGGCTGCGCGAGGCGGTTGTGGAGGAGTTCTACAACCTGTCGATCGCGAACCAGTACGCCAACGAGGGGGGTCTGGACTACGCGAAGGTGCTGCTGAACAAGTCGCTGGACGCCAAGGCGGCCGAGCGGGTGCTGTCGCAGATCCAGACGCACGTTCAGAAGACGCCGTTCAGCTTCCTGCAGAAGGCCGAGAGCGAAAACCTGCTGACGTTCATCCAGGACGAGCACCCGCAGACGATCGCGCTGATCGTGTGCCACCTGCCGCACCACAAGGCGGCGGAGATCCTGGGCGGCCTGCCCCTGCAGAAGCAGCTGGAGGTCATCAAGCGTGTGGCGAACATGGAGCAGACGAACCCGGAGGTGATCAAGGAGGTCGAGCGGGGCCTGGAGAGCCGGCTGGCGAACATGCTGACGCAGAGCATGGAGAAGGCGGGGGGCATCCCGACGGTGGCGGAGATCCTGAACCTGGCGGACCGGTCGACGGAGAAGTCGATCATGGAAGGGCTGGAGGCGGAGGACCCGGACCTGGTGGAGCAGATCCGACGGCTGATGTTCGTGTTCGAGGACATCAAGCTGGTGGACGACAAGGGGATCCAGTCGATCCTGAAGGAAGTGGACAACGACGAGCTGGCGCTGGCGCTCAAGACCGCGAGCCAGGAGCTGCAGGAGAAGATCTTCAAGAACATGTCGGAGCGGGCCGCGCAGCTCATCAAGGAGGACATGCAGTTCATGGGCCCGGTGCGCGTGAGCGACGTGGAGGCTGCGCAGCAGCGGATCGTGGACATCGTGCGGCGGCTGGAGGACTCGGGCGACATCATCATCGCCGGGCGGGGCGGGGGCACGGAACTGCTGGTGTGAACGCGGGCGGCTGAACGATGGCGCTGATCAAGCACGCCAACCTGGGCGACCTGAGCAAGTGCGCTGTGGTCCTGGACCTGGGCGACCTGCAGCGGCAGGCCGACGCGATCCTGAGCGCGGCACGGCAGCGGGCGGCGGCGGAGCTGGACGAGGCGCGGCGCGAGCGGGAGCGGCTGGTGGCGGGCGCGGCGGAGGCGGGGCACGCCCAGGGGCTGGCGCGGGGCCTGGCCGAGGGGCGGGAGCGGGGATTCGAGCAGGGGCGGGCCGAGGCGCTGGCGGCGAACCAGGAGGCGATCGCGAAGCTGCGCGCGTCGTGGGCGGCGGCGCTGGACGGCTGGAACGCGCAGCGCGACGGGATGCTGGACGCGGCGCGCCGGGACGTGGTCGGGCTGGCGGCGATGGTGGCGGAGAAGGTGACGCGCCGCGCCGTGCGACTTGATCCGTCGGCGGTGGTCGATCAGATGCGCGAGGTGCTGGCGCTGGTGCTGCGGCCGAGCCGGCTGGTGGTGCGGGTGAACCCGGCGGATCGGCCGCTGGTGGAGGCGGCGCTGCCGGAGGCGATGGCCCGGTTCCACAACGCTCAGCACGTGGAGCTGATGGACGACCCGGGCGTGGAACGCGGCTCGTGCGTGGCCCGCCTGGCGGGATCGGACGGCGAGATCGACGCCTCGATCGGCACGCAGCTGGAGCGGATCGTGGCGGAGCTGCTGCCCGGGGAGGCTTCGGCGTGAGCGTCTTGGAAGCGGCGATGCGGACGGTGCGGTCGGCGCAGCCGGTGCGGATCACCGGGCGGGTGTCGGCGGTCCGCGGGATGAGCGTGCTGGTGCAGGACCTGCCGTTGCCGGTGGGTGCGCTGGTGGAGATGCCTCGGAGCCGGGCCGACGGCGGCCCGTCGCACGGCGAGGTGGTGGGGTTCCAGGGGCCGACGGCGATCGTGATGATGCTGGGCTCGACCGGGGGCGTGCGCGCCGGGGACGCGGTGGTGGGCGTGCGGTCGGGCCAGAGCGTGCCGGTGGGCGACGCGATGCTGGGCCGGTGCATCGACGGGCTGGGGCGGCCGATCGACGGACTGGGACCGATCGGCGGGACGCAGCCGCGACCGCTGGACCCGGGGCCGCTGCCGGCCTTGCGGCGGCGGCGGATCAGCAAGGCGCTGCACACGGGGGTCCGGGCGATCGACCTGTTCACGACGCTGGGGCGTGGGCAGCGGATGGGGATCTTCGCCGGTCCCGGGGTTGGCAAGAGCACGCTGCTGGGGACGATCACGCGCCGTGCGACGAGCGACGTGAACGTGCTGGCGCTGATCGGCGAGCGCGGGCGGGAGGTGCGGGACTTCATCGAGCAGACGCTGGGGCCTGAGGGGCTGCGTCGGTCGGTGGTGGTGTGCAGCACGGGGGACGAGTCTCCATTGATGCGGATCCGCGCCGCGCAGGCGGCGTGCTCGGTGGCGGAGCATTTCCGGGATCGGGGGCTGCACGTGCTGCTGCTGGTGGACTCGATCACCCGGTTTGCGCACGCGCAGCGGCAGGTGGGGCTGACGGTGGGCGAGGCGCCGGCGAGCAAGGGGTACACGCCGAGCGTGTTCGCGGCGATGGCGCGCCTGCTGGAGCGGGCGGGGATCGTCGAGGGCGA
Source organism: Phycisphaerae bacterium (assembly GCA_016794945.1). The sequence continues at coordinate 7,391 of JAEUIX010000003.1, read as the reverse complement.
GGCTTCCGACCGGGAGCCGGGGTCGATCACGGGGTTGTACACGGTGCTGGTGGAGGGGGACGACATGACCGAGCCGGTGGCGGACGCGGCGCGGGGAATCCTGGACGGGCACATCATCCTGTCGCGGGCGCTGGCGCAGCGGGCGCACTACCCGGCGATCGACGTGCTGGACTCGGTGTCGCGCGTGGCCGACGACGTGTGCGACGGGCACCACGTCGCGGCGCGCCGGATGCTGACGCGGCTGCTGGCGTCGTACCGCGAGGTGGAGGACCTGGTGCAGATCGGGGCGTACGCCCGGGGCTCGAACCCGGAGACGGACCTGGCGCTGGCGTACGCGCCGCGGATCAACGAGTTGCTGCGGCAGGGCAAGGACGACGCGACGGGCTTCGAGCAGGCGCGGGCGCTGGCGATCAAGCTGGCGATGGACGCGGGCAACCAGCCGCCGGCGCAGCCCGGCGGCCGCGCGGCCGGCGGCGGCGCTGCCCGGAGGGCCGGGTGATGGCGACGTTCGTCTTCGAGCTCGAGGCGGTGCTGGAGCAGCGCGGGCGCGAGGAGAAGCAGCGGCAGCGTGCGGTGGCGGAGCTGGAGCGGCAGCGGCTGACGGTGGAAGGGCGGGTCGAGCAGATCCGCTCGCGTCTGTCGGAGGGGCGGGAGTCGATGCGGCGGTCGCTGGGGGCGGGCGGGGCCGTGCCCATGGAGGCGGTGCGGCTGCAGAGCACCAGCTCCCTGCACGACCTGATCGCGCTGCAGCGCGCGGCGCTGGAGCTGGCGGGCGTGCACCAGCGGCTCGGCGCGGCGCGGGCCCGGCTCATGGAGGCGACCGTCGCGCGCAAGGCGGTCGAGGCGCTGCGCACGCGCCGATACGAGGCCTGGCGCCGCGAACGGGCACGCATCGAGAACAACGCGATGGACGACCTGGCGGTGATGCGACACGGGCGCGGGCCCGACACGGTGGCGGGGCTGGATGAACCGGGAGCCGCGGCATGAAGAAGGCGTGGAACGTGCTGGCGTTTCTAGCGGTGGTGAACCTGCTTGCGGTGGCGGGGTTCTTCGCGTGGCTCAAGGCGACGGACCGGCTCAACGCCGAGCGGGCGACGAAGATCCGGGCGATGCTGGCCGAGACGATCACGGCGGAGAAGGCTCGCCTGGCGGAGGAGGCGGCCAAGGCCGAGGCGGAGGCCAAGCAGAAGGCCGATCGGCAGCGGCTGGCGGGCCTGCCGGAGTCGGCGGGCGATCAGCTGGACCGCCAGCGCGAGTCCGACGACGTACGGCAGGCGATGATCCTGCGGCTGAGGGAGGAGGTGCAGCAGCTCAAGGCGACGCTGGCACGCCAGGAGGAGCAACTGGCGACGGACAAAGCCGCGCTGGCAGACGCCGAGCGGCGGCTGGCCGAGCGGGAGGCGGCGCTCAGCCGGTCGGCGGGGAGCGCCTCGTTCAAGTCGGCGTTGTCATCGCTGGAAAGCCAGAAGCCGGCGGCGGCGCGGGCGGTGCTGCAAGCGCTGATCGACGAACGGAAGCAGGACGAGGTGATCGCGTACCTGGCGGCGATGCAGGATCGAACGCGGTCGAAGGTGCTGGCGGAGTTCATCAAGGCCGATGAGAAGCTGGCAGCGAGTTTGCTCGAGCAGCTCCGGACGCGCGGGGTCAACGTGATCCCCGACGCGGCCCGGACCGCTGCGCCATGACCAGCCGAACACTCACCGATCCGCTGCGCATCCTGCCCGGAGGGGCCCTGAACCAGCCGGCCGAGCGCCGACCGCTGGAGAAGCCGCCCGAGGCCGGCCCGTTCGAGCTGGCGATGCGGGCGCAGCGCAAGACCGACGCCGGGCGCAAGGGCGGGGCGCAGCAATCGACCGTTGAACCGAAGCGCCAGGACGATCGACCAGACCTCGACGCTTCCCGGGGGCGTGCCGCCGGTGCGGCTGAACCGGCTGAACCGGCCGGGGTGCATCGAGGGCAGACGCGGGCGGCCGGCACCGGTGACGGCGCGACGGCCGGAGCGGCGGCCGAAGAGGCCCATGAGCGTGCGACGACGGACGAACCGAGTGGGGAGACGAAAGAGCCCGGGCCGGTCGCATCGGCCGAGGGAATCGAGGAACTACCGGCCGACGAGCGGCCGATGGCCGACGATGGCCAGGCCGAGGTTGCAGCGACCGGCGGCGAGGACCCGGCGCCGCACATCGCGGACGTTGACCCGGACGGGTCGCGTCGGAACGGTGGGGGCACGGGGCGCGCCCCGGGGTCGGAAGGCTCTGGCGACGCGGCTGATGGTCACGACGGCGAGCGGGAAGGGGCCGCCGAGGCTCGCGGTGCCACGCCGGCGAAGCCCCTGACGATCCACGCGTTGAACGATCTGCTGGCGCGAGCGGACAAGGCCCTGCTGCTCCGCGTGTCGGGGCTGTCGGCCGGTCGGGTCGGCGTGAGCATGAGCGGGTTCACCGGCGCTGCCGAGCGGACCGAGGCGGCGGGGGCGGAACCTGTCGGTGCGCCGGCGCCGGGCCCGGCGTCGAGCGCAGCGCCGATCGGAATGCCGCAGCAGGTCCCGCCGAGCGTCGGCGCCCCGGGCGAGGCGGTCGGCGGCGGGGGCCCGCCGGTCGCGACCGAACGAACCGGCGGCACGCCGGTTCCCGAACCTGTCGAGGCGGCCTCGCCCCCAGCCGCGAGCGGGGCCAAGCCCGCCGCCGGCGCGGCGGAGCCGAGCGGCGTTGGCGCGGCGACGGCGGTGTTTCGACTGGTGAGCGAGGGACGATCGGCGGCGGCGCACTCCGTGCGCGGCGGCGTGGCGACGCCGAGCGGGCCGAGTCCGGAAGTCATGGAGGCGCAGGTGGCCCGCGGGCTCGCCGCAGCTCTCCAGCAGCGGGGCGGGAGCGTGACACTCCGGCTGCACCCGGAGGTTCTGGGGCAGTTACGGGTCCAGATGGAAGTGTCCGGCGGGTTGGTGTCGGTGCGGCTGGAGGTGGGCAGCGGCCAGGCACGGGACTTGCTTGACGCGACGGTGGCGAACCTGAGGTCCTCGCTGGAAGCGAAGGGCCTGAACGTTGCGAAGCTGGAAGTGCAGGTGGATCCGAGTCTGTCGCGGCCGGCAGGGGAGCCGGCCGGGCGGCACGGATCGGAGGGCCCGGAGGATCCGGGACGGCAGGGCGGCGGCGGAGCCGAAGGTGGAGGAACCTTGGGTGGGCAGAGCGGATCGGCCGGGCGGGAAGCCGGGCCCGGGGGTGCATGGCGGCGTGCCGGAGGCGCGCCGGAGGAGCCGGGCGCGGAGCGGCCGGCGGACATGACCGAGTTGAAGGCGGCGCCCGGGCACGGAGTGCTCGACCGCGTGACGCTGCGGCTGGACGCCGTGGCGTGACATCGGCGCTGCGCGGCGGGCACGGCCCGGAGGCAATCGCATGAGCGGCGCGGCATCGGCGTTGAGCGGCAGCGGGTCGGACGTTTCGCGCACGAAAGTGGACGCGTACGCGGCGCTGTCGAGCGAGCAGTTCGTGAAGATCATGTTCGCCGAGCTGTCGAACCAGGACCCGATGAAGCCGAACGACTCGTCGCAGCTGCTCCAGCAGATGTCGAGCCTGCGGTCGATCGAATCGGACATGCAACTGCAGCGCAAGCTCGAGTCGCTGGTGAACCAGAACCAGTTCGCGTCGGCCGGCTCGCTGATCGGCGCGTACATCTCGGGCCTGGACGAGAACTACCGGCGCGTGGAGGGGCTGGTGGTGTCGGTGAACCGCACGGAGGCGGGGCCGGTGCTGAACCTGGCCAGCGGGGCGCGGGTGCCGTTCGGCAACATGGACGAGGTGATCGACCCGCGGCTCCTGGAACCGCCGGCGCCGAACCCCGGGCCGAATCCCGGCCCGTCGCCCGCGCCGACACCGGGCGTGCCTCGGAGCGACTCGGCGCCGACGGCGCCGCCGGGCGTGGAGTGAACTGGAGCGGGAGCGAGAGCGCGGGGCGGGGGAGCGGTCGGCACTGACGAGGCGGGACCATGAACGTCAACAACGGTTCGATGCTGCTGAAGAGGCTGGCGGGGCTGGCGCCCGGAGCCGGGGCCGCCGCGGCGGGCGCGGCGCGGAGCATCGCGGGCGGAGCCGAGGCGTTCGCGTCGATGCTGGAGCGGGCGGGCCGTGGCGAACTGGAGAGCGGGCTGAAGGTGACGGTGTCTTCGCGGTGCGATCTGACGCTGAGCGAGTCGCAGCTGTCGCGGCTGAGCCGCGCGGCGGACGAGGCGGAGGCGGCGGGGATGGTGACGGCGGTGGCGGTGATCGACGGGATGGCGCTGCACCTGGACGTTCAGGCGCGGACGGTGACGGGGCGTCTGGACGCGTCGCAGCGCTCGGCGGGGCGGGTGGACGGCGTGGTGTACGCGCCGGCGGAAGGCGAGCACGCGGCCGCGGCGGCGGTGGGGACTCCGGGGGCCCTGGCCGCCGGGATGAACGCTTCGGTGCTGCGGCTGTTGACGGGGATGGGCGCGGGGGGCGGCACGGGCGCTGCTGGGTGAATTGAACGGGACACCGGCGCCGCGGCCCCAGGGGCGGCGGGGCCTCGACACGAGGATTGACGCATGGCTTCGACTGTCGCGATGTTCACGGGCCTGTCCGGGCTGACCGCCAACGCGCGTTACCTGGACGTGATCGGCAACAACATCTCGAACGTGAACACGACGGCGTACAAGTCGAACCGCATGCTGTTCGCGTCGCAGTTCTCCAGGAACTTCTCGCTGGGTTCGGTGCCCGGGGAGAGCACGGGCGGCACGAACCCGGCGCAGATCGGCCTGGGCGTGACGATCGCCGGCACGCAGCGCAACTTCAACACCGGCTCGATCTCGGCGACGGGCGACCAGCGGGACCTGGCGATCGAGGGAGACGGCTTCTTCATCGTTCAGCGGGGCAACGATCGGTTCTACACGCGGGCGGGGGCCTTCCGCCAGAACTCGACGAACGACCTCATCACGGTCTCGGGCGAGCGGGTGATGGGCTACGGGGTGGACGCGGACTTCAACGTGGTGACCGGCTCGCTGGTTCCGATGAACCTGCCGGTGGGGCAGCTTCGGCTGGCGGAGGCGACGGAGAACGTGCGGTTCACGGGGAATCTCAACGCGGGCGGCACGATGCCCAGCCGCGGATCGGTGACGACGTTCCCGTCGCTGACGGACCTTTCGTCGGCGGCGATCACGGCGGCGACGCTGCTGACGGACGTGGACGACCCGACGATCGCCGGCACGCAGGCGCTGTTCACGGCGGGGCAGACGATCGAGCTGCGCGGCGCGGAGAAGGGGGGCAAGACGATCCCGCCGGCGTCCCTGCAGATCACGGCGACGACGACCGTGCAGGACCTGCTGGACTTCTACGTGCAGGCCCTGGGCATCCAGACGACGATCGGGAACAACCCCGACGGCTCGACGCCGGGGGCGGTGGTGAACGGCGGCGTGATCACGATCACGGGCAACTACGGCACGGCCAACGACCTGACGGTCGAGACCAGCGACGTGCGGATCCTGGACTCGGCGGGCAACTTCGTGTCTTCGCCGCTGACGCTGAACAAGACGGCGTCGGCCGACGGCGAGTCGATCCGCACGACGTTCCTGGTGTACGACTCGCTGGGCAACGCGGTGAGCGTGGACCTGGTGATGGCCCTGGAGCAGCGGGACAGCACGGGGACGACGTGGCGGTACTTCCTGGATTCGGCGGACGACACGGACCTGGACCTGCGGATCGGCACCGGGACGTTCCAGTTCGACACGGCGGGGCGTGCGCTGACGGTCAACCCGATCACGGCGACGATCGACCGGGCCAACACCGGCGCGCTGACGCCGCTGTCGGTGAGTTTCCAGTTCAGCTCGCCGACGTCCTCGGTGACGGCGCTGGCGTCGACCTCGTCGACGCTCGCGGCGACGTACCAGGACGGGACCCCGCTGGGGACGCTGTCGTCGTTCTCGGTCGGGCAGGACGGGACGATCACGGGCGCGTTCACGAACGGTCTGACGCGGACGATCGGGCAGGTGGCGGTGGCCTCGTTCTCGAACCCCGAGGGCCTGGTGGACATCGGGTCGAACCTCTTCGGCGTCGGCCCGAACTCGGGCACGCCGGTGATCACGACGCCGACGAACCTGGGAACGGGGCGCGTGGTCGGCGGGGCGCTGGAGCTGTCGAACGTGGACCTGGCGCAGGAGTTCATCAACCTGATCCTGGCCTCGACGGGGTACTCGGCCTCGTCCCGCGTGATCACCACCACCGACCAGCTGCTTCAGCAGCTGCTGGTGCTCGGGCGGTGAGCCCGGGAGCCCGGGCGTGGGGGGGCGGCGGGGTTCTCGCCCCCGGCGCGGCCGGCACGGATTGACCAGGCGGGGCGGGCGGCCCCGGGTTGGCGGCGGTCGGTCCGACGGGCGAAAGTCACGCCCGGAAGCACCCGATAACTCCCGACGGCAGGGGAGATGTCGGAGAGCGCCGGTGGAACGCCAGGTGATCGAGCTGTGTCTGGTGGTCGTCGCGTCGGTGATCGGCGCACTGGTCATGGCGCGGGTCCTCCGCCTGGACCGTGTGGTGGCGCGCGTACTGACGCGGCACGCGCCGCTGCCGGCTCCGCACGAAGCGATCGCGATGGTCGTGCGGCTGGCCGAGGCGGCGAGCCGGCACGGCCCGGGGGCGCTGGCGGGCGCCGCGGGGAAGACTCCTGACCAGCTGACGGTGCGCGGCCTGGGGCTGATCGAACGGCGGGCCGAGCCGGAACTGCTGCGGCAGGACCTGCACCGATCGCTGGACGCGCTGCTGGCGCTGCGGCCGGGGCGCATGGGGAGGCTGACGAGCGGCGCGATGTCGATGATCGGGCTGGGCTCGCTGTGCGTGGCGCTGGCGATGGTGCTGCGGCACGCCGACGACCCGACGACCATCAGCGCGGGCGTGGCGCTGTCGGTGCTGGCGCTGGTGGTCGCGGGAGGCGTGTTCCACCAGTTGTCCCGCCCGTTCGCCGACGCGTTCCACGCCACCCGGGCTCAGGAGATGCTCGCGGGCCTGATCCTGATCGAGGGGCTGCTGGCGATCCGCCAGGGCGGCGACGCGGCCATGGTCCGGGAACGTCTGGCGGCGCTGCTGCCGGCCGATGCGGTCCTGTCGGCGGCGGCGCGGGCCGCGGCGTAACGGTCAAACGCCGCCCTCAAACCGCCGATTGAGGTGGCAGCGGCGCGCCCGGTGCGCTCCGCGTTCGCACTCACCCGCGAGGCATCTATGTCGGCCAAGAAAGACGCCAAGCCAGCCGCCGCACCCGCACCCGCCGACGCTGCGCCCGCCAAGAAGGGCCTGCCGGTCAAGACGATCGGCCTGGTGGGCGCGATCATGGCGATCGAGGCGGTCGCGGTCATGTTCGTGTTCAGCGCGATGGGCCCGAAGGCGACGCAGGCCGAA
>JAEUIX010000236.1 GCA_016794945.1 Phycisphaerae bacterium | reverse complement strand
CTGCGGCAGTCGCAGGGGTTCAACCCGCGGCGCTTCGGGATCTACCTGGGCTCGGGCGAGGGCCCGCCGGACACCGAGAACTACTTCCGCCCGCACCTGGAGGGGTGGAACGACGAGCAGAAGAAACTGGACCACGCGGTCTGGACGCGCAGCGCCTACAAGCACATGCGCCCGGCGGTGGAGATCGAGCAGGAAGCGAACATGACCCTGAGCCACGTGGCCTGGGCCATGGGCACGCGCGGGCCGGTGGGCAACTGCCTGACGGCGTGCGCCGCGAGCAACCAGGCGATCGGCGAGGCGTTCGAGATCCTGCGCCGGGGCGAGGCCGACGCGATGATCGCCGGCGGCGCGCACACGATGGTGCACTGCCTGGGCGTGACGGGGTTCATCCGGCTCACGGCCCTGTCGAGCCGGCGCGAGGACCCGACCAAGGCCGCGCGCCCGTTCGACCAGACGCGCGACGGGTTCGTGATGGGCGAGGGCTCGGGCATGCTGGTGCTCGAGACGCTGGAGCACGCGCGGGCCCGCGGGGCGACGATCCTGGCCGAGATCGCCGGGTACGGCTCGTCGGCCGACGCGTTCCGCATCACCGACATGCACAGCGAGGGCAAGGGCCCGCAGGCGGCCATGGCCGGCGCGCTGCGCCAGGCGGGCATCCAGGCGCGCGAGCCGGGGCCCGACGGGCGGCCGCAGATCCAGTACATCGCCGTTCACGGCACCGGCACCAAGGAAAACGACAAGATCGAGTCGCACGCCATCAAGCAGGTCTTCGGGCCGATGGCGTACAAGATCCCCATGTCGTCGATCAAGAGCATGATGGGGCACCTGATCGCCGCGGCGGGCGTCTCGGGCGTGATCACCTGCGTGCAGGCGATCCGCAGCGGGCGCATCCCCCCCACCATCAACTACAACGTGCCCGACGCGGGGCTGGACCTGGACTACGTGCCGAACACGGCGCGGTCGGTGCAGGACGCTCAGGGCCGGAGCCTGATCCGCGCCTGCCTGTGCAACGCCTACGGCTTCGGCGGCCAGAACGACTGCCTGGTGGTCAAGGCGTTCGAGGGCTGAGCCGGCTTGGTGCGAGCAGGCCCTGGGAAGCACGGTGAATGTGCGGCGCCGTCCGGTAACCGACGGCTGGCATTGCCCCGCTTGCGCACGCCGCGCTCCCCGGTCCGGGCCGCGGCCGGCGCGGCACGGACGCATCGGCCCGCCCTGTCGGGCGGCCGATGCGATGGGACGCAGGGGAGCGGGAGTCTGCCATGATCGGCGGCGCAACGGGCTTGGGCGGGACGTTCGGCAGCTCGGCTTCGTACCAGGCCGGCGGCCTGGGGGCGCTCATCGGCGCGGTGCGCCTGGAGTTCGAAGCGGCGGCCCTGGGCGCGCTGTTCGGCGATCGGTCGCAGCCGGCTCGGTTCCCCGTGCTGGGCGCTGCGCTGGCCGGCGAGATCTCCCGCGCCGGGCTGAACGACCTGTACGGCAACCTGATCGACGCTCCGCTGACGGGCCGGGGGCTTGCCGATGCGCTGATGTACGGCTCGGGCGGATCGCCGGCGCTCGACGCCGCGGCGTGGCTGAACCGTGGCCGCGTGGTGGACCTGCTGGGCTGAATCGGGCGCGGTTTTGGGCGTGTCCCTACCATTGGCCCCGCATCGGGAGCAGCCATGGCAGACACGACGCCCCAACCCACGCAACCCGCCGCCACCCCCGCGCCGACGGCACCGGGGGGCACCAAGTCGATGGACGCGATCATGGCGCTGTGCAAGCGCCGGGGCTTCGTGTTCCAGGCGTCGGACATCTACGGGGGCATCAACGGCTTCTGGGATTACGGCCCGCTGGGGGCGCAGCTGAAGAAGAACCTGCGCGAGGCGTGGTGGCAGGACATGATCATGAACCCCGCGTGGGGGCGCAAGGGGCCCAACGGCGAGCGCGTGCGCTGCGTGCCGCTGGAGACGTGCATCATCCAGCATCCCAAGGTGTGGGAGGCGAGCGGGCACGTCGCGGGTTTCAACGACCCGATGGTGGACGACAAGGAGACCAAAGGAAGGTTCAGGGCGGATCACCTGCAGGCTCTGTATGAAGTGTTCAGGGGCATGCCTTCAGCAAGCACCGACGGGCCAGCCGGCTATGTACATACCCAAAGACTCCACAGTGACGGCACACAAGACTACCTCACCCACCCACTTCTCACAGTTGTCGCGGCGTCCGTGGGTGAAGCATGGGGCGAACTGAAAGACCGGAAGGAGTTTCGCAAGAACTTCGAGGTTGAGCATGTGGCCCAGCAGCCCACCGAGTTCACGTTGAAACTCCGGGATCGCAAGGGTCGCTCCTTCGAAGCGCGACTTGCCCCTATTAACCCGCAGGAGCTTCGTGACCAGCCCCAGGCAGTCCCATCGCCGTTTTCGGGCAAGATTGGAGTTCTGACAGCTCCGCGCCAATTCAACCTGATGTTCAAGACCTACGTCGGGGCAACGGCGACGGAGAGCGACACCGCATATCTGCGCCCTGAGACCGCCCAGGGCATCTTCGTGCACTTCAAGAACGTGGTGGACTCCTCGCGGGTGAAGGTGCCCTTCGGCATCGGCAACACCGGCCGGAGTTTCCGCAACGAGGTGACGCCGCGGAACTTCACCTTCCGCTCGCGGGAGTTCGAGCAGGCGGAGCTGGAGTTCTTCTGCCACCCGGACGAGTCGCAGGAGTGGTACCGCTTCTGGCGGGATTTCCGCATGGAGTGGTGGCGATCGATCGGGCTGGCGGGCGAGAACCTCATCCTGCGCGAGCACGAGAAGGACGAGCTGTCGCATTACTCGGTGGGCACCAGCGACGTGGAGTACCGGTTCCCCTTCACCGCGCCGGGGTTCGGCGAGCTGGAGGGCATCGCGCACCGCGGCAACTACGACCTGACGCAGCACCAGACGCACAGCAAGGTGAAGTTGGACTACTTCGACACCACGCGGGGCGAGACGCTGCCCAACGGCGGCAAGAAGGGCGAGCGGTACATCCCCCACTGCATCGAGCCCGCCGCGGGCCTGGACCGGGGCGCCCTGGCGCTGATCTGCGAGGCGTACACGGTGGACCCGTCGCGGCCGAGCCCGGAGTTCCTGAAGCTGCACCCGCGGGTGGCGCCGATCAAGGCGGCGGTCTTCCCGCTGGTGGACAAGGACGGGATGCCCGAGGTGGCGGAGAAGCTGGCCGATGCGCTGTTCGCGCGGTTCGGGCGGCACGGGTTCATCGAGACCGACGCCAAGCAGTCGATCGGCAAGCGGTACGCCCGGATGGACGAGGCGGGGTGCCCGTACTGCTTCACGGTCGACGGCGACACGCTCAAGGACCAGACGGTGACGGTGCGCGACCGTGACACGGGCCGCCAGGAGCGCATCGGCCTCGACGCCGTGCCGGCGTGGCTCGGCGAGCGGCTGGGCCTCTGACCGCCGCTGAACGACGGGAGCGAACGCGTGGACTTCTCGCCGGCACGCACCCGAGACATCCTGCAGCGCACGCCGGGCGTCGTGCGCGCCCTGCTGGCCGGGGCCGACCCGGCGTGGACCGAGCGACCCTACGGCCCGAACACCTGGAGCGCCAAGGAGGTCGTGGCCCACCTGATCTTCGCCGAGCGGACCGACTGGATCCCCCGGGCCATGACCATCCTGCGCGACGGTGAGCGCAGCGCGTTCGCCCCG
>JAEUIX010000228.1 GCA_016794945.1 Phycisphaerae bacterium | reverse complement strand
GTACGCCACCGACCCCTGCCCGCCCGACGCGTGCACCACCGAGTGGCCCCGCCCGCGCGCCCCCGGGCCGCGCCCCCGACGCCGGCGTCAGCTCGGAACGAACCCCCTGGTCGCTGATCCGCGTGCACGACTCGTCCTTGCCCGCGACGATCGGCACGCCCGCCGGGGTCAGCCCCACGGCGTTGAGGTACACCGCGTCGTCGGCCACCTGCACGCGCGCCAACTGCTCGTCGGCGCACACCACCACCACCACGCCCTCGTGATCGACCACCAGCGGCGCAGCGCCCTCGGGCACGTCCAACTCCAGCGGCGCGCCGTTGATCGACAGTCGCGCCGGCGTCGCGGCCGGACCCGCCACCACCAGCACGCGCCCCACCAGCGCGATCGCGCTGAGATTCGAATAGTCCAGGTGCGAACGGCCCACCAGCCGCACGTCCAGCAGACACCAGGCCACCGGGTTGGCGCCCAGGTAGACCGGGAGCTCCGTGCCGTCGCTCAGGAGCAGGCTCGCCGGCTGCTCGGCCTGGCGCGATCGCGCCGGCGTCGGCGCCCCGAACACGTACGCCACCGATCCCTGCCCGCCCGACGCGTGCACCACCGAGTGGCCCCGCCCTCGCGCCACCGTCGCCGGCCGCAGCGCCACCTGGAAGCGCCGGTGCTCCATCGCGCTGAGCACCCGCGCAAACCGCGACGCGAACAGGCTCACCCGGCGCAGCGGCCCGAGCAGCTCCGTCGCGCGTCCCGCCTCGTCGATCGGCGCGCCATCCACCGCCCCGGGCGTCAGCCAGCCGCCCTCCGGCCCCGGCTCACGCCCAGCCCAGAACCCGTGGTGCGTCCCCGCGAAGAACGGCTCGATGTTGTACTGCCCGCCGGCCGCCAGAACCTCGCCCAGCGTCCGCTGCAGTTCCTCCCCGCTCATCGCCGCCCCGCCCGCACGCCCGAACACCGACGCACGCCCCACGCGCAGCGACGAGACGATCCGCGGCTGCAGCGGCCGCACCGTCGCCAACTGCCGCAGATTCGGCATCAGCTCGCCCGAGCCCGTCCACGTGTCGATCTCCCCTTCCACGCCCGACCACAGGTCGTTGCCGTTGAGGATCGGCACCTCGAACCCCGACTCGCGGATGTACCGGTTCAATTCCCCCAGGTACGCCGTCGCCAGGCCGTCGTGCCCGCACGTCCAGCCGCTCTCGTTCTGCACCAGAAGGATCGGCCCGCCCGCCGCGCCGCTGGGCGCCGACACCTGCAGGTCGCGCACCTGCCGGGCCACCGCGCCGAAGAACCGCGACGCGGCCTCCAGATACGGCGCGCTGCTGGTGCGCAGCGCCACGTCCTTCTGCTGCTGCAGCCACGGCGGCAGTCCGCCCAGGTCCAGCCCCGCGCCGACGAACGGCCCCAGCCGCAGCACGCAGTACATGCCCGCCTGGCCCACCAGCGTCACGAAGTGACGCAGATCCGCGTCACCCGCGAAATCAAACTGCCCCGGGCGCGACTCGTGCCGCGCCCAGTGCACCGCCGTCGTGATCGTGTTCAACCCCGCCTGCTTGGCCTGGTGAATCCGCGCCGCCCAATGTTCCCGGGGCACCAGCGTCGCGTTGATCGTGCCCCCGACGAGCCAGATCCGCCGACCATCGATCAGGAATGACTGTCCGTCGTAGGTGATGCTCGCCATTCGGAGCCGCGCTCCTGCGTTCTGGAGTCATCTGTAGGTGGGCGAACAATCGCCGAACCGATACGAGCACGCCGGGCGTCCGCGGCGGTCGAATGGCAACCATAGGTAAACGCGCTCCGATCCGCAACGATTCGCCCCTTTTCCGCTACACTCCCCCGCACGAGACCCCGGAGAATCCCCGTTGGGAACGCCAATTCGCCACGATCTGCGCCGATCTTGCTCGATCGCCGTGGGATCATTGCTGGCAGGTTCACTCTTTGTTGGGTGCTCCACCGATCTCTCCGACATCGACGCAGCGACCGACCGGCTCCTGCTCGAACGCACCCGCACCCTCGGCGGCGATGCGATTCAGCCCGCACCCCGGCCGCGCCCGGTGGTCGAGTCCCGCTCCGGCGCGGTGTACACCGAGCAGCCCCCGTCGCGCAACCCCCGGACCGAAGATCTGCGGTTCACGCCGCGCAACCCGGCCGAGGAAGCCGCCGACGTGCAGCGCCGGCTCGACGGTTACGCCCAGCGGCCCTCGGACGTGCGCGTGCTCTCGCTCCAGGACGCCTTCCGCCAGGGACAGGAAACCGCCCGCGAGCACCTGACCGCGCAGGAGGACTACTTCCTGGCGGCCATCCGCCTGCTCAAGGAACGCCACCTCTGGGACCCGCGACTGTTCGCCTCCACCAGCGCCGTCGTCACCGCCACCGGCACCAACGGCTCCTACGTCGCCCCGCTCAACATCATCAACTCGCTCTCGGTCAGCCAGCGCCTGCCCTACGGCGGCGAGGTCGCGGCCGCCTGGGTCTGGAACGCCACCGAGCAGCTGCGCGACAGCGCCACCGGCCGCTACACCCAGGCCTCGAGCCTCGTGCTCTCCGCCTCGCAGCCCCTGCTCCGCGGCGCCGGCATGGTCGCCCGCGAGGACCTCATCCAGGCCGAGCGTGAGCTGGTCTACGCCGCCCGAACCTACGAGGAGTTCCGCCGCTCCTTCCTCGTCTCGCTGGCGCGCGACTACCTCTCCCTGGCCCAGCAGGCCGCGGCCATCGCCAGCCAGGAACAGTCCCTCCGGCTGCTCCAGGGTCTGCAGGTGCGCACGCGGGCGCTGCTGGAGGCCGGGCGCATCGCGCAGTTCGAGGCCAACATCGCCGAGAGCGAAGTGCTCCGCACCGTCGGAACGCTCGCCTCCCTGCGCGAGCGGTACGTGCTGGCGCTCGAGCGATTCAAGATCCGCCTGGGCCTCCCGGTCGATGCGCCGCTGGCGATCCAGGAGTCCACCCCCGCGCTGCCCCTGCCCGAGGTCACGCCCGACGAGGCCACGGCCCTGGCCCTGGACTACCGCCTCGACCTGCAGACCCGGCGCGACCGGCTCGACGACGCCCGCCGCTCGGTGAACGTCGCCGTGAACGGGCTGCTGCCCGACGCCAACCTCTCCGGCGCCGTCACCCTGCGCACCAAGCCCGGCGTCCGCGAGGGCGGCGTGGTCTACGAGCTCGACGACGCCATCTACTCCGCCGGCATCACCGTCAACTGGCCCCTGGACCGGCGCATCGAGCGGCTGGAGCTCCGCGAGGCGACCATCCGCCTCGAACGGGCCCAGCGTTCGCTCGAGGAGTTCCGCGACCAGGTGGTCGTCGAGGCGCGCTCACGCGTCCGCGAGATCGACCGCGCCCGCTACGCCCTGGCCCTCGCCGAAAAGTCCGTCCAGATCAACGAGCTCCGCGCACGCGAGCAGGAGATCAAGGCCGACGAGGTCACCGCCCAGCAGGTCGTCGACACCGCCAGCGCCCTGCTCCAGGCGCGCAACGCGCGCGACCAGGCACGCAGCGACCTCTACAACGCCGTGCTCGACTACCTCCTGGCCACCGGCCAGATCCGCGTCGAACGCGACGGCGCCCTCGCGCCCCTGCCCGGCCTGCCCGACGCAACGCCCCCCGCACGGCCCACACAGCCCGCGCCCACGCCCGCCGGCGACATGCAGCCCGCCGCGCCCGCCGCGCCCCCCGCGCCCTCGAATCCCTGACCCCGCGCGGCGTATCGTCCCCGCGTCATGGAGACGCTCGAAAAAGTCCTCGCCTACCGCCTGCTCGACAACCCCGTCGAGTCCTGGCTCATCGCCCTGGCGCTGGCCCTGGGCGTGCAGGTCATCCTCTGGACCGTCAAGCGCATCGTCCTCTCCCGCCTGCGCCGCATCGCCGCCCGAACCACCACCCGCGTCGATGACCTGGCCGTCGAGATCCTCTCGGACATCCGGCCCCTGCTGGTCTTCGTCGTCTCGCTCACGCTCGGGGCCCAGGTGCTCGAGGTCGCCCCCGCCGTCGCCAACGGCCTGCGCGCCGCCGCCGTCGCCGCCGCGGCGATCCAGCTCATCATCTCCAGCCGCCTGCTGGTCAACTTCGCGGTGCAGTCGCTGCTGGCGCGCTCGGCGTCGGGCAACAACGGCGTGCCCGACCCCGGCCTGGTCACCGCCATCGGCGTGCTGCGATTCGTCGCGATGTTCGCCCTGGGCGCGGTCATCGTCCTGCTGGCGCTCGACAACATGGGCGTCAAGGTCACGCCCATGCTCGCCGGCCTGGGCGTCGGCGGCATCGCCGTCGCGCTGGCGGTCCAGAACATCCTCTCGGACCTCTTCGGCTCGCTGTCCATCATCCTCGACAAGCCGTTCGTCGTCGGCGATTTCATCACCGTCGGCGAGAGCCGCGGCACGGTCGAGCACATCGGCATCAAGACCACCCGCGTGCGCGCGCTCTCCGGCGAGCAGCTCATCTTCGCCAACAGCGACCTGCTCAAGAGCCGCATCCAGAACTTCAAGCGCATGCAGGAGCGCCGCGCCTCGTTCACCTTCGGCGTGCCGTACGAGACGCCGCCGGCGGTGCTCCGCGCCATCCCCGACGTGGTCCGCGAAGCGCTTCTGCGTCACCCCGGCGTCCGCGTCGACCGCTGCCACCTGCGCAACCTCGGGGCCTACGCCCTGGAGTTCGAATGCGTCTACTTCGTCAACTCGCCCGACTTCAACCGCTACGCCGACGTGCAGCAGGCGGTGAACCTCGAACTGCTGGAGCGATTCCCCGGCATGGGCGCCGGCTTCGCCTACCCCACCGCCGTCGAGATCCAGCGCCCCGGCTGAGCCCATGGCCCGCGCACCGGCCCACCCCCGCTCCGCAGCCCGCACGAAGCCCGGCGTGCCGTTCGATCCCCGCGCCGTCGCCGCCGCCCTCGACGCCTGGTTCCCGCGCGCCGCACGGCCCCTGCCCTGGCGCACCGACCTGGCTTCCCCTCCCACCCCGCGCGACCCCTGGCACTGCCTCGTCGCCGAGGCCATGCTCCAGCAGACCCAGGTGGCCCGCATCGTCGCGCCCTTCGCCCGCTTCATCGCCGAGTTCCCCACCCCCGCGCACCTCGCCCGCGCCGACGAGCCCCGCGTCATGGCCCTCTGGGCCGGCCTCGGCTACTACCGGCGCGCCCGCCTCCTGCTCGCCGCCGCGCGCGACATCGTCCAGCACCACCGCGGCCGCGTCCCC
>JAEUIX010000205.1 GCA_016794945.1 Phycisphaerae bacterium | reverse complement strand
TTGCCGCAGCCGTTGCGCCCCACGATGCCCAGCCGCTCTCCCGGCTCGATCGACAGCGACACCCCGTCGAGAATCGTCCTCGTTCCGAACGCGTGGCGCAGGTTGGTGCAGCTGAGGATCGGCACGGGCCGGGATGTTAGGTGGTGCGCCCGCTCAGGCCGAAGAACCGCGCCCAGTTGTCCCAGCAGAACCCCTCGATTTCCCCATCGCTCCAGCCACGGCCCGACAGCCCCTCGGCCAGACGCGCCCAGTCCGACGGCCGCTCCAGCCCTTCCGGCAGCCCCAGCGCCGAGAAACCCCCGTCCGCGTCGGACCCCAGCCCAACGAACCGCCTCCCGCCCGCGACGCGGCTGACGTGCTCCACGTGGTCCAGCGCATCGGCGATCGTCGCCCGCACCGACTCGCCCGCCCCCGGCCGGAGAAACCTGCCGAACAGGTTCAGCCCGATCACCCCGCCGCGACCGGCGATCAGCCGGATCTGCTCGTCGCTCAGGTGCCGCTGGTTGGCCGGGTCGCCCATCAGCACGCGGCTGTTGGAGTGCGACGCGATGATCCGCCCCGACGATCGCGCCGCCAGGTCGCGCAGCGACCGGTCCGCCAGGTGCGACGCATCGTGCACCAGCCCCAGCCGATCGATCTCGTCCACCAGCCGCTCGCCCAGGTCAGTCAACCCGCGCGAGGGGTCGGTGCACCCATTGCCCGCGGCGTAACGAGAGTCCTTCCACCACGCCAGACCCACGGCCACCACCCCGCGCTCGGCCCACCACGCCAGTTCCGCCGGCTCGCGCACCGGGTCGGCACCTTCGATCAGGATGCCCAGGCTCAGCACCCCCGGCCGCGCCGGCCCGTCACGCCACCGGCGCGCCGACCCGCGCGCCAGCCAATCCTCATACACGCGCATCTGCGCGGTTCCCGCCCGGTGTGCCGCCTCGGCGTCGCCCGCGGGGTAGCTCTCCGCTTCCTTGCCGTCGGCCTCGGTGAAGATCGTCGCCAGCGCGTGCGTCACGCCCCCCGCCGCCAGCGACGGCAGCGTCACCGACGCGGGCTGCCACGGTCCGCCGGCCCGTTCGGGCGGCGCCTCCATGTCGCGCCCGTTCACCGCCAGGCACGCCAGATCCAGGTGCGCATCGAACCAACGCATGGCCGAGCATAGTGCCGCCCGCCGGTCCCCCGCAGGTTCAGCCCTCGTCGCCCCCGCCCGGCGCCCGGCCCGCGTTCATGAGTTCCTGCAGATGCCTGACCGCGCGCCACGCCTGCACGTGACGGATGGAAAAACCCGTCACGCCCGCCGCCATCACCACGCACCCGGCCACGAACCCGGCGATCAGCGCCGTTGCCTCCCAGCCGCCGGAGCGGGCGTTGATGCCGCCGGCCTGCGCCGCGCCCACGCCGATGCCGGTCGCGAGCATCGCGCCGAAGGTCACGTTGAACCAGAACATGCGCTTGCGCGCGAGCACCAGCGACCGCAGCAGCGCGGCGCTCTGCGCCTCGTCCAGCACGGGCTTGTCGCCGGCGGGCGTCATGGTCAGACCCGCATCGTCTCCACGCGCTCGGCCACGATGAACTCCGCCTCGGTGGCGCTGCGCACGTCGTCCACGCTGGTGCCCGGGGCCAGTTCCGTGAGCACGAAGCGCCGTCGCGCCGGGTCCATCACCAGCACGCACAGCTCGGTGATCACCATATCGATGCAGCGCCGCCCCGTCAGCGGCAGCGAGCACTGCCGCACCAGTTTCGCGGCCCCCTTGGCCGTGTGCTCCATCGCCACGATCACCTTGTTGACCCCGGCCACCAGGTCCATCGCCCCGCCCATGCCCTTGACCATCTTGCCCGGGATCATCCAGTTGGCGATGTCGCCCTCCTGCGACACCTGCATGGCGCCCAGGATGCACATGTCGATGTGCCCGCCGCGGATCATCGCGAACGACTCGGCCGAGGAGAAGTAGCTCGCCCCCGGACGCGCTGTGATGGTCTGCTTGCCGGCGTTGATCAGGTCCGCGTCGATCTCGCTCTCGCGCGGGAACGGGCCGATGCCCAGGAGGCCGTTCTCCGACTGCAGCCACACGTCCATGCCCGCGGGGATGTGGTTGGCCACCAGCGTGGGCATGCCGATGCCCAGGTTGACGATGTACCCGTCGCGCAGTTCCTGGGCGGCACGCATCGGGATCTGGTCTCGTGTCAGCGGCATGCGCTCGGCCCTCAGCCCTTGGTGACGGTGCGGTTCTCGATCTTCTTCGACGGCACGGTCCGGACGATCCGGTCCACGTAGTTCCCCGGCACGTGCACGTGGTCGGGGTCGATCTGCCCCACCGGCGCCAGGTGCTCCACCTCGGCGATCACGAACTTCGCCGCCGTCGCCATCATGGCGTTGAAGTTCCGCGCCGTCTTGCGGAACACCAGGTTGCCGAACTCGTCGGCCTTCCACGCCTTGACCAGCGCCAGGTCGGCGAACAGGCCCGTCTCCAGGATGTACTCGCGCCGCTGCGCCCGGCCCGCCTCCGGCGGCGCCAGCCGCTGCTGCGTCTGCGCGAACGTGCCCTCCACCGCCGGCTTGCGGTTGTGGTGCGCCGTGTCGTCGCCCGGGCGGTAGAACTCCCGGATCTCCTTGCCCGACGCCACCGGCGTGCCCACCCCCGTCGCCGTGTAGAACGCCGGGATCCCCGCGCCCCCGGCGCGGATGCGCTCGGCCAGCGTCCCCTGCGGGTTGAACTCGATCTCCAGCTCGCCCGCCAGGTACTGCCGCTCGAACTCGGCGTTCTCACCCACGTACGACGAGATCATCTTGCGGATCTGGCGCGTCTTGAGCAGCAGCCCCAGCCCCCAGTCGTCCACCCCCGCGTTGTTGCTGATGCACGTCAGGCCCTTCACCCCCGAGTCGCGCAGCGCCACGATCAGGTTCTCCGGCAGCCCGCACAGCCCGAAGCCGCCCGTCATCACCGTGATGCCGTCGCGCAGCACCCCGCGCTGCCGCAGATCCGCGAACGCTTCGGCCGGCGTGCCGTACACCTTCTTGCTCGACATGGCCGGGAGTGTAGAGCACGCCCACCCCGGCGTCCCGCCCCACGCGCACCCCAGGCCCCCCGCTCCGCCCGCAGCCGGCTAGAACAGCCGGGCCTGCTCCTTGCCGTCCTTCACCCGCTCCTTCAGCTCCGCCATCTCCTGCGCCATCTCACCCAGGTCCTTGAACCGGTGGTACTCGCTGGCGAACCGGATGTACGCCACCTCGTCCAGGTGCTTCAGCTTCTCGCACACCAGCTCCCCGATCGCCCGGCTCGGGACCTCCCGCTCGTACTCCCGGTGCACCGTCTCCTCCACCTCGTCCACCAGGCGCGACTTGGCCTCCTCGGGGATCGGCCGCTTCCCGCACGCCGCCTGAACCCCGCGCACGATGTTCTCCCGGTTGAACGGCACCCGCGTCCCGTCCCGCTTCACCACCAGCACCCGCGACGTCTCCTCCACCCGCTCGTACGTCGTGAACCGCTTGGCGCACTTCAGGCACTGCCGCCGCCGCCGGATCACCTTCCCCGCGTCGCTCGCTCGCGAGTCGATCACCTTGTCGTCGTTATGTCCGCAGTAGGGGCAGATCACGCGTCGGCTCGGCGGGGCCTGCGCGGCCGCCGCACCATCGTACCGGCTTCAGCCGCCCGAACCCGCCCGCAACGCCGCCCGCTTCAGCGTGAATTTCAACGGTTCCCGCCCGGCCTGCCGGAAGTTCACGGTGATCCGAAGCTCGTCGGCCGTCGGGCTGTGATACTCCACCGACGTCAGGCCGCCCTTGTCCCCCTCCGTGGTGAACACCACCCGCCCCGGCTCCAGCACCGTCGCCGGCATCGCCGCCACGCCGCCAGCCTCGGCCTTCCACGGCTCGAACGACCCGTCGAAGTGCCGCAGCCGAAGCGTCGGCCCCGCCGCCTCGGCCCGGATCGCCAGCAGTTCGTACATGCTGGTCGTCCCGTCCTGCAGTTGCCAGCGGAACATGCCCACGATCGTGTCGCCGCGGGGCACGCTCCAGGTCTCCTCCACCGCGTCCTTGCCCATCGCCCCCGTCCACGTGCCCGTCAGGAAGGCCAACTTCTCCAACGACGAACGGTCCGCCGCCTTGGGTACGGCCCGCTCCGCCGGGGTCGGCTGGGCCCCCACCATCGCCGCTCCGACCATCAACCCCGCGAACACGAGTCCAACGCCCGCCAGGTGCTTCCGAGCCATGACGCACGCTCCGTTCCGCCCCGGCCACACCCGCCGCGAGCGTCGAAACGCTACCGCACCCGCCCCGGGAGCACAAGCCCCGGCCGCTCAAGCCGCCCCCGCCCCCGGCCGACCTAGCATTCAGCGATGTTCGCCCGCCGCACCACCACCACGACGACGCCCTCCTGACCAGCGCGGCCACGCCGGCAGCCGCCGACCGACCAGACCCCCATCAGCCCGGCCCACCAGCCGGGCTGCTTTGTTTACCCTCCAGCCCCGCCCCCGACCGATCCCTCCCCCGCCCGCCTTGCCCCACCGAACCACTGAAACGCCCAGGTCCGCACCCATGCCCACCATCACCCTTCCCGACGGCAAGACCAAGTCATTCCCCGGCCCCGTCTCCGGCCGCCAGGTGGCCGAGAGCATCGGCCCCCGCCTGGCCAAGGACGCCCTGGGCGTCAAGATCGACGGCAAAGTCGCCGACCTCTCGGCCGTCATCGACCGCGACGCCAAGGTCAGCATCGTCACCTACAAGCAGCGCGACGGCTCGGTCGACCCCGACGCCCTGCTGCTGGTCCGCCACTCCGCCGCCCACGTCATGGCCGAGGCCATCCAGCGACTGGTGCCCCAGGCCCAACTGGTCTACGGCCCGCCCCTGGCCACCGGCTTCTACTACGACATCCGCTTCCCGGACAACCGACCGCTCAAGGAGAGCGACTTCGCGGCCATCGACGCCGAGATGCAGAGGATCATCGCCGAGGACCGCCCCTTCACCCGCTACGACCTCGACGCCTCCGAGGGCATGCTCAAACTCACCGGCGAGGGCAACAAGTACAAGGTTGACAACGCCCTGCGCGCCCTGGCCCCGCACGATGCCCCCGAGAAGGGCATCGTCAGCAAGGTCGTTACCGAGCAGACCGCCTTCGGCGCCGGCCTGGCCATGAACCTGCCCGCCGACGCGAAGCTCTCGTTCTACGCCACCGGAACCCCGGGGCGGAACTGGGAGGACCTCTGCCGCGGACCCCACGTGCCCAGCACCGGCCGCATCGGCGCCGCCAAGGTCATGTCGCTGGCCTCCAGCTACTGGCACGGCGACGAGAACTCCGACCGCCTCACCCGCGTCTACGGCACCGCCTTCGGCTCGCAGGCCGAGCTCGAGGCCCACCAGCAGCAGCTCGCCGCGGCCCGCGAGCGCGACCACCGCGTCATCGGCAAGCAGCTCCGCCTGTTCCACATCGACGAGATGGTCGGCCAGGGGCTCATCCTCTGGGCGCCCGCCGGCGCGGTGGTGCGCCAGGAGCTGCAGACCTTCATCAGCGAGGAGCTGCGCAAGCAGGGCTACTTCCAGGTCTTCACCCCGCACATCGGCAAGCTCGATCTCTACCGCACCAGCGGCCACTTCCCCTACTACAAGGACGCCCAGTACCCGCCCGTCGTGGAGCGCGAAACCCTCGACGCGCTGGCGAGCGAGGGGTGCTCCTGCGGCGAACTGGCCAACCGCCTCGACAAGGGCGACATCTCCGGCTACCTGCTCAAGCCGATGAACTGCCCCCACCACATCAAGATCTTCGCCAGCCAGCAGCACTCCTACCGCGACCTGCCCGTCCGCCTCGCCGAGTTCGGCACCGTCTACCGCTGGGAGCAGTCGGGCGAGATCGGCGGCATGACCCGCGTGCGCGGCTTCACCCAGGACGACGCCCACCTGTTCTGCACCGAGGAGCAGGTCGGCCCCGAACTGCTCGGCTGCCTGTCGCTGGTCAAGACCATCTTCGGCGTGCTGGGCATGAAGGACTACCGCGTCCGCGTCGGCCTGCGCGACCCCGACAGCAAGAAGTACATCGGCGACGCCCGCAACTGGGACAAGGCCGAGCAGGCCTGCCGCGACGCCGCCCGCACCCTCGGCGTGCCCTTCAGCGAGGAGCCGGGCGAGGCGGCCTTCTACGGCCCCAAGATCGACTTCGTGGTCAAGGACGTCATCGGGCGCGAGTGGCAGCTCGGCACCGTGCAGGTCGATTACAACCTGCCCGTGCGCTTCGGCCTCTCCTACATCGGCCCCGACAACGCCGAGCACCGCCCCGTGATGATCCACCGCGCGCCGTTCGGATCCATGGAGCGGTTCTGCGGCGTGCTCATCGAGCATTTCGCCGGCGCCTTCCCCACCTGGCTGAGCCCCGAGCAGGCCCGCGTGCTGCCCATCAGCGACAAGAGCAACGACTACGCACAGAAGGTGCTCAGCGCCCTCAAGGCCGCCGGCGTCCGCGCCACCGCCGACCTCTCCGGCGACCGCATCCAGGGCAAGATCAAGTCCGCCCTCGAGTGGAAGATCCCCTACCTGCTCGTCGTCGGCCCGCGCGACGCCGAGAGCAACAGCGTCTCGGTCCGCCTCCGCGGCCAGGACAAGGACGCCGGCGGCATGCCGCTGGACGCCTTCGTCGCCGCCATCCGGCACGAGATCGCCTCGCGCAGCGCCGGCCTCAGCGCTCGGCCCGGCTGAGCGGTCCGCGCTCCGGCGTCCGATCGACCGCCCGGGGTACCGACCCGGCAGCCCAGAATCCAACCACTCGGCCCCATGACGCCGGTACATTGCTCTGCCCGGAGGCCCCCATGACTCCCCACCACCGCGGCTTCACCCTGGCGCCCATCGTGCTCCTGACCGCGCTGGCGATGATCGGCATGCTCGTGTGGCGCGTGCTCGGCGTCGCCAACTTCGCCTCGACGCTCGGACCCGGCATCGCCGTCAACTGGGAGAAACTCATCTGGACGCACGTCACCATCGGCGCGGTGACGCTGGCCATCGCCGGCGGCATCGGCGCCGGCTGCTACTTCGTCTTCGGCAAGCGCGACACCGCCGCCAACGGCGGCATGCTCCTGGTGCTCGCAACCGTCGCGGTCTGGTTCGGCTACCTCAACGTCGGCGCCGTCTACAAGACGTCCGGCGCATCCGGGCCGCGCTCCGCGGGCGCGACGCCCGCGCCCGTCACGACACCGACATCCCTCACGACGCCCCGTTCGACTCAGCCGCGACCGCCGATGTCGAACCCCGGGCCTTCGTCCGCGCGCCCCGGCGCGCCCACGCCGACGAACCCCGCTCCCGCGCCCACCCCGGCGCCAACACCGACCCCCGCACCGACCCCCGCGCCGATTCCCGCCCCGACCCAGCCTACGGACCGCGCAGCGCCCATCGCCGATGCGCTCGCCGCCGAACTCGCGCCGGCCTGCGAGGCGGTCGCCGCCGAACTCGAATCGCTCGCCAGGACGCTCCGCGAGCCGCCCCAGCGCAGCCGCTCCGCGATGGAGCAACTCGTCGCCCGCATCGACGCCCTCACCGCCGACGCGTCGGCCCTGCG
>JAEUIX010000130.1 GCA_016794945.1 Phycisphaerae bacterium | reverse complement strand
GGGGAGCGACCGGCGGCGCGCGGCGCCGTCGTCGCCCTTTCGACTACGCTTGTCGGCCGCCATGGCCCGCGTGTACGGGCGGTGGGCGGCCGGCCCGAGGCGGGACCGATCCGGCGGCGAACCCGTGCCCACCTGGACGCTCATGCTGTGGATCGCCGGCGGCGCCTGCGGGGCGGCGACGGGTGTGTACTGGGGCGTCGCGGTGTGGCGGGCGATCCGCACCGCGTGCACGCTGCCGACGGCGCGGCGCGGCGTGTCGCTGGCGGCCCGGCAGGCCGCTGCCGGCGAGCGGCCGCCGAGCGTCTGCGTGCTCGTGCCGGCGCACAACGAAGCGGCGGTGATCGGGCGCCTGGCGCACAGCCTGACGAGCCAGCGGTACCCGCGGATGCGCGTGCTGTGGGTGCTCGATCGGTGCACCGACGACACGGACGCCGTGCTCGCCCGCGCGACGGGGGGCGACCCGCGCTTCCGCCGGCTGCACGTTTCGCACTGCCCCGACGGTTGGTCGGGGAAGGTGCACGCGTTGTGGCAGGCCGCATCGACCGGCCCCGAAGCGGTGGAGGCGGAGCTGCTGCTGTTCACCGACGCGGACACCGTCTTCCACCCCGAGTGCATCGGCGCCGCCGTTGCGCTCATGCGCCACCGCGGGCTCGACCTCCTGAGCCTTCTCAGCACGCTCGAGGCCGGCGCGTGGTTCGAGCGCACGCTGCAGCCCGCCGCGTCGCTGGAACTGGCCCGCATGTACCCGCCCCTGCGCGCCAACGCGCCCGACGGCGCACGCCCGATGGCCAACGGACAGTTCATGCTCTTCCGGCGCGCGGCCTACCAGGCCGCCGGCGGACACCGGGCCGTCAAGGACGAGCTGCTCGAGGACATGGCGCTGGCCGAGTTCACCGCACGCTCGGGCGGTCGGGCGGGCGTTCTCGTCGCGGCGGGCATGCTGCGGTGCCGCATGTACCCGTCGTTCGCTTCGTTCGCTTCCGGCTGGCGCCGCATCTTCACGGAGATCGCCCGGCGCAAGCCCTCGCGACTCCGTCGCGCCGCGGCGATCGAGCTGCTCATGCACGCGCTGCTGCCGGTGGCGGCGATGGTCACGGGCACGTCCTGGGTCTTGGGCGGCGGCGGAACGGCCGCGACCGTGGCCGGCGTGCTCGGGCTGCTCGGGTCCGCGGCGTACGCCGGCACGCTGATCCTCTCGCTCTGGCTCAGCGGGGCGGGCCCGGTCGCCATGGCCTGCTATCCGCTCTCGGCGGTGTGGGTGGCCCGGTGCCTGTGGCACGCGGCACGGGAACTGGAGGCGGGGACTCCGATCCGTTGGGGCGGGCGGGAGTACGTCCGTCCCAATCGCGACCGAGACCCCACCCCGATGCGCGAATTCAAGCCCCAGCGCGCACCGGATCAGAAGCCCTCGGACGAACCCGCGGGCGTGTAGCCCAATAGAATCGGCCATGGCAGCGGGTGCGCGCCCAGCGTGGGTCCTTTCGGTAGGCATCTCGACGGGCCTGCACATGCTCGCGGCGGCGACGTTTCTCGCCATGCCCCCTGTGAGCCCGGGGGTCGGCGTGGTGTCGCTCCTGTCGGTCGACACCACGATCGAGCCCATGGTCACCGACCCGGCAACCGAGAAGCCGGAAGCGGCTCCTCCCGCCGCGCCGCCGGTACCACAACCCGATCGCGCGACATCAGCCCCGAAGCAAGAGCCTCCGCCCCGGAGCCCACCGCCCACCGTGACGCCCCCGCCCGACGTTCCGCCGCCGGTGCGGGTGAAGCTGGGCGTGGACGACGGCGCCAAGGACGCCAAGGCATGGCTTCGGTCGTCCGAGACCGGCGTGCACCAGGGGCTGCTGGCCGAAACGGATCAGGCGGCATTGGCGCGCAACCCCGGCCCGGGCGGCAAGCCGGCGCCCGATTCAACCGAGCAACTTCCCAGCCCCGCCGCCGCGGGCGCTTCACCACCGCCTGCGTCGACAACGCCAACGGACCTTGCCAGGCAATCGCCGGAAGTCACGTCGAAGCCGATGCCCGCACCTCCGCCCTCCGAAGCACAGCCCAACACCGCTCAACCCAATCCGCCACCGCAGAGCCCGACGCCACCGCAGAGCCCTACCCCACCACAGGCGGCGCCTGCGCCTCCGGCACCCGAACGCCCCGTTGACCCCGCGGATGCACGGAAGCCCGGCAGTCCTGAGCTGCCCGACCGACGTTCACCCGCGACAGCAGGCGTGGAAACGAACACCGCCGAAGGCGTCGGGCCGGGAACGCCGCAAACCTCTGTGCGCACGGGGCCGGTCGAATCCCCGGTGCAACCACCGCCGCGCGAAGAGCTTCCGGTGCAGACGATTCCGTCGGCGGAGTCCGACCCCACCCGCAAGCCTCCGATGCCGAGACCAGCGCTCGAGCCCGGCCGACCGCCGGTCGAGCCGACCCGTCCCACCTGGTTGCCGACGCCGTTCGGACCGGTGGCGCTCACGTCGCTTCTGCCGGATGTGCAGAATCGATCCGCCACTTCGCCCACACGTGCATCGCCGGCCTCGCGCGCCGGCGGGGGTGACCCGAACGACCGCGGGGCCCGCAGCGATCGGCAGGCGGACGCCGCGAGCACGGTTCGCCGCAAGGCCACGTACAGCAACGGTCGGGTCGACGCGGGCGAGGGCCTGGATATCCGAACGGTTCGTCCGGAATTCAGCCTGGTGGCCCGCACGCTCACCAGCCCCCGCCCGCCGAAGATGGAGATCGTCTTCGGGAGCGACGGCCTGGTCCGCGACGTCCGCGTGCTGGAGTCATCGGGGTACGCACGCGACATCGACGACCGCATCGTCGCGGCGATGTACCGGTGGCGGGCCAGCGGCAAGGCTCTGGCCGAGCTCTCGGCGGCCGGCAACGGCCAGATTGCCATCGAAATCACGGTCCGGCTCGGGGGCTGAGGGATGATTGCCGTCTCCCGGCTGGCCCGAGCGGCCCTTTGGTCCGATACTCTCTGGCATGGCCAACGGGCGGCTGCACGCGTGCTGGATCCCGGTTGCCGCCGGCGTGCTGAGCATCGCCGGCGGACGGGTCGGCGCGCAGACGGCGGAGCCGCGCGAGGACGAACGGCGCATCTTGCCGCGGGACCTTCGACCGGTCGAGCAGCGCCGTACGGACGTGAACCCGCTGGTCGGTCCCGGGCGATCGGCCCCGGTGTTCCTGGGCGAACCCAACGACTTCCGGACGGTGTACCAGATTCCCGCCGACGCCTCGCAGCGGTACGGGGGCTGGTTCGCGCGGGTGCGCGGCGGCGTGATCGCGGCGTTCCCCAGATCAGTGTACAAGTGGGTCCAGACGCCGGACGGCAAGAGCATGGTCAACCTGCCGTTTGCCCCCGCGGGCACGGTGTACTTCCTCGGCGGGATCCCTCGGTCATTCCTGGATGATCCGTCCCGGGCCGAGCCCCATGACGGAGCGATCGACACCCGCGTATCGGCCGGCGCGCTGAGCACGCAGATCGAAACGGCGGCGCAGGAACCCCCGGCGGCCAAACGCGACGAACCGGGCCGGACGATCGACTCGGGCGGCGATTCCAAGGAATCGCTGCGGCGGCTCAGCGAGGCGACGCTCCGGCTCTTCACCGACGAATCGCACCGGCAGCGCCGGATCGACGCGCTGCTGTCGGGCGCCGCCCGGAGCGAACCGGCGAAGCCTCGCGGCCAAGACAGCTCGGTCCCTGAAGCCAAGCGTCCGACCGAGCCGGACGGGCCCCACAACGCTCCGACGGCCAAGCCGTCGCCCGCGGCGCCGTGAGCGGGGGCTCGCCCCGCCGATCGAGCGCTGCGTGATTCAGGTCATGGGTCCGCGTTCGCCAACGGACTGCGTGCCGCCGCCGGCGATGGCCGAGCGCATGAGGGTGTCGGACTGCACGTTCTTGAGGCGGTAGTAGTCCATGACGCCCAGGTGGCCGCCACGAAACGCCTCGGCGATCGCCCGGGGGATCTCGGCCTCGGCCAGCACGACGGCGGCCTTGTTCTCCTCGATCTTGGCCTTGTTCTCCTGCTCCAGGGCCAGAGCCAGGGCGCGGCGCTTCTCGGCCTCGGCCTGGAACCGCTTCTTGTCGGCCTCGGCCTGCGCGGCCTGGAGTTGGGCGCCGATGTTGTCGCCAACGTCGATGTCGGCGATGTCGATCGAAAGGATCTCGAACGCGGTGCCGGCGTCGAGGCCCTTGGACATGACGGTCTTGGAGATGTTGTCCGGGTTCTCGAGCACTTCCTTGTGCGAGCGGGCCGAGCCGATGGTGGTGACGATGCCCTCGCCGACGCGGGCGATGATCGTCTCTTCGGTGGCGCCGCCCACCAGGCGGGCGATGTTGGTGCGCACGGTGACTCGGGCCTTGGCCTTGAGCTGGATGCCGTCCTGGGCGACGGCGTCGATGGTCGAACGCGGGCCCATGGGGTTGGGGCAGTCGATGACCTTGGGGTTGACGGAGGTGTTGACGGCCTCGAGGATGTCACGCCCGGCGAGGTCGATGGCCGTCGCGGTGTCCCAGGCGAGCTGGATCTTGGCGCCCTTGGCGGCGATCAGCGCGCTGATGACCTGCGGCACGCGGCCTCCGGCGAGGTAGTGCGACTCGAGCTGGTTGGTGGAGATGTCGAGCCCGGCCTT
>JAEUIX010000086.1 GCA_016794945.1 Phycisphaerae bacterium | reverse complement strand
CCCGCCCCTCCTCCAGCCCTCCCGCGCCCACTCCGCCCACCCCGCCCGAAGTGCCCGCTCCCCCCCAGCACTCCGAACCCGCATCCTCTCGCGACTTCTCTTCCCCTCGCGACTTCCCCTCCCCTCCCGACTCGCGTCTTGCAACCGGCGACGTGCCTTCCCCTCAGCACTCAGAACTCAGCACTCAGCACTCAGAACTCAGCACTTCACCCGCCCCGCCCCTTCGCCTTACCCCTTCCGCCGCGTTACGATTCCCCTAGGAGTACCGATGGGCAAGGCCGCCTCCCCCAGACGCAAGACCGCCCGACCCTCCGCCGCGCATCCCAAGCGCGTCGATGTCGCCGTCAACGGCCACACATCGGCGCCCCCTTCCGCGCCGGTCGCCGCCCCGTGGGATTACGCCCCGGCCCCCGAGACCGTGAAGGTCTCCATCGCCGACCGCTACGGGCTCTTCATCGGCGGGCGGTTCGTCGAGCCGCGCTCCGGCGAGCGCTTCGACACCGTCAACCCCGCCACCGAGCGCACGCTCAGCCGCATCGCCGCCGGCTCGCCCCAGGATGTGGACGCCGCCGTCGAGGCCGCGCGCACGGCGCTCCCCGCCTGGTCGGCCCTCCCGGGCGTCGAGCGCGCCAAGTACCTCTACCGCATCGCCCGACGCATCCAGGAGCGGGCCCGCGAGCTGGCCGTCCTCGAAACCATGGACGGCGGCAAGCCCATCAAGGAATCGCGCGACGTCGACGTCCCGCTCGCCGCCCAGCACTTCTTCTACCACGCCGGCTGGGCCGACAAGCTCGCGTACGCCTTCGCCGGACGCTCCCCGCGGCCCGTCGGCGTCTGCGGCCAGGTGATCCCCTGGAATTTCCCCCTGCTCATGGCGGCCTGGAAGCTCGCCCCCGCCCTGGCCTGCGGCAACACCGTCGTGCTCAAGCCCGCCGAGACCACCAGCCTCACCGCCCTGCGCCTGGCGGAGATCCTCGCCGAGGTCGAGCTCCCGCCCGGCGTCGTCAACATCGTCACCGGCGCCGGCGCCACCGGCGCCGCCCTCGTCGCCCACCCCGGCGTCGACAAGATCGCCTTCACCGGCAGCACCGAGGTGGGCAAGAAGATCGCCGCGGCCCTGGCCGCCGAGTCGCGCGAGCGACCCAAGCGCCTCACCCTCGAGCTCGGCGGCAAGAGCGCCAACATCATCTTCGACGACGCCAGCATCGACCAGGCCGTCGAGGGCATCGTCCAGGGCATCTACTTCAACCAGGGGCACGTCTGCTGCGCCGGCAGCCGCCTGTTCGTGCAGGAGGGCGTCGCCGACGAGGTGATCCGCAAGCTCCGCATCCGCCTGGCCAGCCTCCGCGTCGGCGACCCGCTCGACAAGAACACCGACGTCGGCGCCATCAACTCGCGCGAGCAGCTCGACAAGATCCGCGCCTACCTGCGCACCGGCCAGGCCGAGGGCGCCACGCTCTGCGAGGCCGGCGCGGGGCGGCTCCCGGACAAGGGCTGGTTCTGCCGGCCCTGCTTCTTCACCGGCGTGCAGCCCAGCCACACCATCGCCCGCGAGGAGATCTTCGGCCCCGTCCTGGCCGTCATGACCTTCCGCACCCCCGAAGAGGCCATCACCCGCGCCAACAACTCCCCCTACGGCCTGGCCGCCGGCGTCTGGACCGACAAGGGCAGCAAGATCCTCCACCTGGCCCGACGCCTGGAGGCCGGCGTCGTCTGGCTCAACACCTACAACAAGTTCGACGCCGCCAGCCCCTTCGGCGGTTACAAGGAAAGCGGCTTCGGCCGCGAGGGCGGCCTGCACGGCCTGC
The DNA here is from genome assembly GCA_016794945.1 of Phycisphaerae bacterium. The sequence goes on along the minus strand of JAEUIX010000086.1, from coordinate 9,863 downwards.
GGGCGTACCTGGAGATGTGAGCGCCGCCGTCGGCGCGCTCACGCGGCTTTGAGCGGCGTGTAGCGCAGCACCATCAGGTGCGCGGCGTTGATCGTCGCCACCGCGTACGTCTTGCCCGAGGGATCCACGAATTCAACCTCGAACGTCCCATCGCCCCAGTCCTCGACCACCGTGCCCACCTGGCCCCGGGACAGACCGACATCGACCCGGTCGGCGGTCAGCGCCACGACGTCCAGCACGCGGGGCGGGGCGGGTTGTGAGGGTTGATCGTTCATGGCACGAAGCAGGTGATAAGGCGTGGCTCCGTGTCGAACTCGGCTCGATCTCCGTTCGCCAGGAGCACGCACCATCCTCGCCTGACCGGATCGCCGGTGCAAGTCCCCCTGGCGCGTAGAATCGCCCTCGAGGCCCGCCATGACCGACCGCCTTGCCGTCGCCAAGACCTTCAAGCTCTACATCGCCGGGGCGTTCCCGCGGTCCGAATCGGGCCGGTCCGAGGTGATCGCCGGCGCCGATGGGCGCGTCGTCGGCCACGCCTGCCGCGCCAGCCGCAAGGACCTGCGCGACGCCGTCGTCGCCGCCCGCAAGGCGCTGGGCGGCTGGGCCAACGCCACGCCCTACCTGCGCGGGCAGATCCTCTACCGCATGGCCGAGATGCTCGAGGGCAAGCGCGCCGAGTTCGAGGGCCTCCTGGCGCAGACCGAGCCGCCGGCCCCCGGCCGGCCCGATGCCCGGACGCAGGTCACGCTCGCGGTCGACCGGCTCGTCGCCTTCGCCGGCTGGGCCGACAAGTACCACCACGTGCTGGGGTGCCAGAACGGCGTGAGCGCCCCGTACTGGAACATCACCGTGCCCGAGCCCACCGGCGTCATCGGCGTCGTCTGCCCCCCGTCCTCGGCGCTGCTGGCCCTGGTCTCGCTGCTGGCGCCGGTCGTCTGCACCGGCAACGCGGCCGTCGTCATCAGCCCCGCGTCCCCCGCGGTCGTCAGCGTCTTCGGCGAGGTCTGCGCCACCGGCGACCTGCCCGGCGGCGTGGTGAACCTGCTCACCGGCTCGGCCGAGGAACTGGTGCCCCACCTGGCCAGGCACCGCGACGTCGACGGCGTCTGCGCCGCCGACTGCCCGCCCGGACTGGAGCGCGAGATCCGCCTGGGCACGGCCGACAACATGAAGCGCACTTCGCTCCGCCGCGGGGTGGATTGGTCCGACCCCACGTCCTGCCACGGCCCCGGGTGGCTCGAGCCCTTCGTCGAGTTCAAGACGGTGTGGCACCCGATCGGCGCGTAGGCGGATCGTCCATCGCCACCGCCAGGCGCGCCGCCAGCAGCGCGTTGGCCCGGATCAGCGCCAGGTTCGCCCGCAGCGTCGCGCCCCCGCTGAGCCGGTGCAGCGCGCCCAGCACCGCCGGCGTCACCCCCCGCCCCGCGGCGCCCGCGCCGTGCGCCTCGGCCCGCGCCGCGGCCAGCCACGACTCGAACCGCTCCGGGGCGATCTCGTACTCCGGCTCGATCGGGTTGCAGATCAGCACCCCGCGCGCCGTGCGGGCCAGCTCCCGCCGCGCCCAGCGCGCCATCGCCCCCAGGTCGTCGAACCGCGCATCGACCGGCGCGCCGCCGTCGCGGCAGTAGAACGCCGGGAACCGGTCGGTGCGCCACCCCACCACGGGCACGCCCAGCGCCTCGAGCGCCTCGCGCGTCGACACCACGTCCAGCAGCCCCTTGCACCCGCTGGCCACCACCGCCACCGGGAACCGCGTGAAGGCCGCCAGGTCCGCCGAGACGTCCAGCGCGTGGCCCGGCGGCTCGGGCCGGTGCACCCCGCCCAGTCCCCCGGTCGCGAAGACGCGCACGCCCGCCAGCGCCGCCAGCTCCATCGTCGCGCTGACGGTCGAGGCGCCGTCGCCCCCGGCCGCCAGCGCCAGGCCGAGGCTGGGCGTGTTGATCTTCTCGGTGGCCGGGCGCTCCAGCAGCGACCGGAGCTGCGTCCGGCTCACGCCCACCGTTGCCCGCCCGCCGACGACCCCGGCCAGCGCCGGCTCGGCGCCGGCCGAGCGCACGATCTCGGCCAGTTCGTCGGCCAGCGGCAGGGCGTCGGGGCGGGGCACGCCGTGGACCAGCAGCGTGGTCTCCAGCGCGACACGGGGCGGCGCGGGGAAGCTCATGGCCGGAGCGTATCGGCCCGGGGCGATAGCATGCGGCCATGAACCACCCCTCCCCCGGCGCGCCCGGTCCGGGCCAGCCCCAGGGCATGCCCCCCGAGCGGCAGACCCGCCTGACCTACGGCGGCTACCTCAAGGTGCCCGAGCTGCTGTCGCTCCAGCAGACGCGCCACCAGCCGCCCCACCACGACGAGACGCTCTTCATCATCGCCCACCAGGTCTACGAGCTGTGGTTCAAGCAGGCGCTCCACGAGCTGCACCGCGTCTGCGACCTGCTCGACCGCGACGAGCCCCTGCGGGCGGCGCAGCTGCTGGAGCGCATCCACAAGATCCAGCACCTGCTCATCGAGCAGATCCCGCTGCTGGAGACCATGTTCTCCAGCGAGTTCGCCAAGTTCCGCTCGTCGCTCAGCACCGCCAGCGGCTTCCAGAGCGTGCAGTTCCGCAAGCTCGAGTTCCTCGTCGGGGCCAAGAACCCGCGCATGCTCGAGCTCGTCGGCGACGACGACGCCGCCCGGCGCGAGATGGCCACCTACCTCGACCGCCCCACGCCCTACGACCATTTCGTCCGCCACCTGGCCCGGGAGGACCACAACGTCTTCGGCATCCCCGCCGAGGCGCTGTCGCGCGACACCACCCGCCCGCACGAGCTCGACGAGCGGCTCGTCAACGCGCTGGAAGTGCTCTACCGCAAGCAGGACGAGCACGCCGTCAACGAGCGCTACTACCCGCAGTTCCTCATGGCCGAGCGCCTGCTCGAGTTCGAGGAGAAGATGCTCATCTGGCGCTTCCACCACGTCAAGATGGTCGAGCGCATGATCGGCGGCGGCGTCGGCACCGGCGGCTCCAGCGGCGCCAAGTACCTGGCCGCGACGCTGAACATCCGCCTGTACCCCGACCTGTGGGCCGTGCGCGACCGGCTGGGCGGGCTCGGCAAGGGGTACGGCGGCTGACGGGCGCACGCGCCGGCCGCGGCGAGGTCTAGCCTTTGGTGCCCATGAGCGATACGGCCGGCCCCTCTTCGACCGTCGCCCCCGCCCGCCAGGGTTGCGGGCCCGCGTCGGTGGCGTTGCCGGTGATCGCCGCCCCGGCGGGCCCGGCGCGCATCCGGCGCAGCCGCGCCGGGCCGTGGCGCGCGGCGGTGCTGGGCCTGCTGCACGTGGTCTTCGCGGTGCACGTGGCGCAGTGGGTGCTGTCGGGCATGCGCGACGGCGTGCGCGAGACGCTGTCGCCCATCGAGCCGTCCGAGAGCATGCAGACGCTCGAGGCGGGGCTGGTGAACGCCGGGTTCGTGGTCTTCGTGCTGGCGATCCTCGGCACGCTGATCGTCGGGCGGTTCTTCTGCGGCTGGGCGTGCCACGTGGTGGCGCTGCAGGACGCCTGCGGCTGGCTGATGAAGAAGTGCGGCGTGCACCCCAAGCCGTGGCGCTCGCGCCTGCTGCTGTGGGTGCCGCTGGGCCTGGCGCTGTACATGTTCGCCTGGCCCACGCTGCGGCGCGAGGCGCTCCGCCCCGCGATGGACGCCTGGTTCGGCGGCATGCCCGACTGGATGGGCGTGGTCTACCCCCGGCCGACGTTCCGGCCGCACTTCATCGTCGAGGACTTCTGGGCCACGTTCCCGCCGTGGTACATCGCGGCGCCGTTCCTGCTGATCTGCGGGTTCGCCACGGTCTACTTCCTGGGCGCCAAGGCCTTCTGCACCTACGGCTGCCCGTACGGCGGCTTCTTTGCCCCGGCGGACCGGCTGGCGCCGGTGCGCATCCGCGTCACCGACGCGTGCAACCACTGCGGCCACTGCACCGCCGTCTGCACCAGCAACGTGCGCGTGAGCGACGAGGTGCGCGACTACGGCGCCGTGGTCGACCCCGGGTGCATGAAGTGCCTCGACTGCGTCTCGGTGTGCCCCAACGGGGCGCTGTACGTCGGCGTCGGGGCGCCCGCCGTCCTGACGCGCCCGCGCTCGGGACCGGCCGTCCGCGCCGACGCCGCCAGGAAGAAGGCCGGACGCTACGACCTCTCGCTCGCCGAAGAGGCGGTGATGCTGGCGGTGTGGTTCCTGATCTTCCGCGGGTACCGCGGCATGTACGAGAGCGTGCCGCTGCTGATGGCCGCGGGCATCGCCATGATCGGCACCTTCATGGTGCACAAGACCTGGCGGCTGCTGCGCGACGCGAACGTGCGCGGGCCGTACTGGCAGCTCAAGCGCGCCGGCCGGCTGACCGCGGCCGGCACGCTGTTCGCCGGGGCGACGCTGCTGCTGGCGGCGGGCGCAGCGCACGGCGCGGCGATGTGGTACGGCCGCTGGCAGGGCGAGCTGGCGTACAACCGCCTGGCTTCCATCGACGGGCAGGCGCTGTTCAGCGGGTCGTTCAAGGCGACCGACGATCAGGCGGCGGCGGCCCGGCGGGTGCTGGCGCTCGACGGCCTGAGCCGCCCCATCGGCCAGGGGGGCATCGCGCTGATGTCCACGGCGTCGAGCGATCTGCGGCTGTGGTGGGCCAGCGGGGTGGTCGGCGACTTCGCCGGGGCCGAGACGGCCCTGCGGCGGGCCATGGACCGGGGCGGACCGCGCGACGACCTGGTGCTGGCGCTGGCGCACCTGATGCGCCTGCGGCAGGCTCCCGTGGCCGAACTCGAATCGATGGTCCGCGGGTACCTGGCGAAGCGGCCGGCGGATCCCTTCCTGGTCCGCGCGCTGGCCGACGTGCTGGCCGGCACCGGCCGGCTGGACGAAGCGGCGGCGGTCTTCGAGCGAGCCGCGGCGGATCACCCGGCCGATGTCGCGGTGGTTTCGGCGGCGGCGCGGGGGCTGCTGGGGCTCCAGCGGGCGGCGCGGGCGGTGCCGATCGTCGAGCGGGCCCTGGCCGCGCGGCCGCGTTCGGCGGTGCTGCTGGAGGACCACGCCACCGCGCTGTTCTACGCGGGGCGCGCCCGCGAGGCGGTCGAGCCGCTGAGGCGAGCGATCGAGCTGGCGCCCACCGATCAGCGCTGGCAGAAGCTCGCGGATCTGTACGGCGCGCTCGGGGAGCCCGACAAGGCCCGCGACGCCCTGCGGAACATCGGCCCGGCGTCCCGGCCGCCCGATGCCCCTGCGCCGCCGGTCATGCCCAACCAGCCCCCGTGAACCGTGGTTTTCGGTCCCTGGCGGGGGTGTTGCGGTGGCGGGCCGGTCGTTTCGGCGTACATTTGAACCAGAGGAAGGAACCCGCCCGGCCCAACAGCCGGAGGGTGTCAGGTATTCGCCCGGAACCGGCGGCCCGCTCGCGGTGCCGACGGGCTCCGCGGCGGGTTGCAGAGTCCGAGGGATCAACCCAGGAGTGGATCATGGCGATTCGTACCGTGCTGGCCGCGGCCGTCGGCCTTGTGATGAGTGTCTCCGGACCGTCGGTGCGGGCGCAGAGCCTGGACCTGGGTGAACTGGAAGCGACGATCACCGGGCTTTCGGCGCCGGTGGGGATGTACAACGCCCCGGGCGACTCGGTGAACCGGCTGTTCATCGTGCAGCAGACCGGGCTGATCCGCCTGGCGCTGCTGAACCGCGCGACGAACCCGCCGACGGTGACGCTCAGCACGTTCCTGGACGTCTCGGCGTTGCTGGTGCCGACCGGCGGAACGATCACCAACCCGACGGTCGAGGACACGCCCTTCGGCCCGACGCGCACGCAGACGGGCACGTACAGCCGCGTGCGGCAGAACGAGCAGGGCCTGTTCTCCATCGCCTTCCACCCGGACTACAACACGCCGGGCTCGCTGAACGAGGGCGTGTTCTTCATCAACTACACCGGCCCCCGGGGCGTGTACGGCTACAGCAACACCAGCGGCACCTGCTGGGACCTGGGCGAGACGCGGATCGTCCGCTACCGCCGGCAGAGCGGCAACCCCAACCTGGCCGACACGAGCACGGCCAAGACCATCCTGGTGTTCCCGCAGCCGTACTGGAACCACAACGGCGGGGCGATGCACTTCGGCCCGGACGGCATGCTGTACATCGCCACCGGCGACGGCGGCTCGGGCGGCGACCCGAACAACTTCGCCCAGAACCTGAACATCCTGCTGGGCAAGATGCTCCGGCTCAACGTGTCGCTGCAGCCCGGCGACGTGTGGACGTCGTTCAACTACCGCGTGCCGTCGGACAACCCGTACGTGGGCGTCGCGGGCCTGGACGAGATCTGGGCCAACGGTCTGCGCAACCCGTGGCGCTTCAGCTTCGACCGGCTCAAGGGCGATCTGTACATCGCCGACGTCGGCCAGGACGTGTGGGAGGAGATCAACTGGGTCCCCGGCAACGGCGGGCCCGGGCGCAACTACGGCTGGCGCCGCTGGGAGAGCGACCGCACCTACAACAGCGGCACCACGCTCACGCCCCCGACGCACACGCCGCCGGTCTATGACTACCCGCACGCCACCAGCGCTTCGTGGCCGCAGTACACCTCAGCGATGACCGGGGCCTCGGTCACGGGCGGGTTCTGCTATTGGGGCAAAGCGATTCCCGGGTGGCGCGGGCGCTACTTCTTCGCCGACTACGTGAACGCCCGCATCTGGTCCGTGCGCATGGTCAACGGCGTGGCGACGGACTTCCAGATCCACACGACCCACCTTAACACCAGCCCGACGTTCGCCAACATCACCAGCTTCGGGCAGGACAATGAGGGCGAGCTCTACATCTGCCAGGCCAACGGCCGACTGCGCAAGATCATCCCGGGCCCGGGGCAGCCCTCCCGCGCCGACGTGGCCCAGGAGAACGGCCTGGCCGGGCCGGACGGCTTCGTCACCGGCGTCGACTTCGACTTCTTCATCCAGAAGTTCTTCGAGAGCGACCCGCTGGCCGACATCGCCACCGAGGGTTCGACCAACCTGAACGCCGGGCCCGACGGGTTCATCACCGGCACCGACTTCGACGCGTTCATCGTGCTGTTCTTCTCCGCCTGAGCCGCGCCCGCGCCGCCCAGGGGAACTCCGCTCGCCGGGGCGTCAACCAGTCGAGGCACGCCCATGCCCCAGTTCAGCACGACCCGGGCCACGCTCGCCGGCGCGGTGATGCTCGGAGCCTTCTGCGGGCAGGGCGCGGCCCAGCCGTGGGACTTCGTGCAGGCGGCGCCGGTGTTCTTCCGCACGTCGTCGGCGCCCGTCGACGTGCGCGTGGCGCCCGACGAGCCGTCGACGGTGCTCTACGTGGCCGGGCAGCGCGGCGTGATCTACCGGGGGGTGTACAGCGGCTCGGGCACGCCGGCGCCGGTCTCCAACGCGGCGTGGATCGACCTGACCTCGCGGGTGCAGTACGGGGGCGAGCAGGGGCTGCTGTCGCTGGTGTTCCACCCGGAGTTCGCCGCGGCCGGCAGCCCGAACGCCGGCACGTGCTACGTCTACTACAACGCCCCGCTGCTGCCCGGAGGGTCCGGCTCGAGTCGGACGGTGATCGCCCGGCTGCGGCGCGACCCGGGCGACCCGCAGGCGGCGCTGTTCGTCGGCGAGGTGTTCACGTTCAACCGCCCCGGCGGGAACCACAACGGCGGGTGCATGCAGTTCGGCCCCGACGGGATGCTCTACGTCGCCTCGGGCGACGGGGGGAGCTCGTCCAGTGCCCAGGACTCACGCAACCTGATGGGCAAGATCCTGCGGCTTGACGTGACGCTGCGCCCCGGCGACGACCCGGCGGCGCCGGCGCGGGTGCCGCCCGACAACCCGGTCGTGCCCATCCCCGCCGGCGCGACCACCGGCACGCCGCGACCGGAGATCTGGGTGATGGGCCTGCGCAACCCGTGGCGGTTCAGCTTCGATCCGCCGACGGGCGACATGTACATCGCGGACGTCGGCTCCGGCTCGCGCGAGGAAGTGAGCGTGCTGCAGGGCAACGCGCCCGCGGGCGCCAATTTCGGCTGGCCTCGGTTCGAGGGCCTGCTGACGACGTCCTCGAGCACGGCGCTGGCGCCCGGGCAGCTCATCACGCCGGTGTACGACTACCCGCGCAACCCCACGGGCTCGATCACGGCCGACTTCACGGGCACCACCGTGACCGGCGGCTACGTCTACCACGGCCGCGCGTTCCCGTGGTGGCGGGGCCGGTACTTCTTCGCCGACTACAGCACCAGGAAGCTCTGGTCGCTCCGGCTGATCAACGGCGCCGCGGTGGACGTGCTGGCGCACACGCCGTACCTGGGCGTTTCGAAGAACTACAGCAGCTTCGGCGTGGATCACCAGGGTGAGCTGCTGGTCTGCACGCTCGACGGCTACGTGTACAAGCTGGTGCCGCAGGCGCCGCTGCCGAGCCTGGCGGACGTGTACAACGCCGGCGGCGCCGCTCCCGGCCCCGACGGGTTCCTGACGGGGGAGGACTTCGACTCCTTCATCCAGGCGTTCTTCGCCGGGGGCGAGCTGGCGGACGTCGCCACCGAGGGCTCGAGCGACCCGAACGCCGGGCCCGACGGGTTCATCACGGGAACGGACTTCGACGCGTTCATCGTGCTGTTCTTCACCGGCTGATCGGTCGCGCCGCCGGCCGGCTGGGCGTCGGCCGGGCGCTGGCCCCGAACCTAACCTTGCCGCCTATGGCGCGACTGTGCAGCGTGGGCTCCGTCTCCATCGGTCCCGGCCGGCCGCTGGCGGTCATCGCCGGGCCGTGCGTGCTCGAGTCGCTCGAACTGGGCATGTCGATCGGCACGCGCTTGCGGGACGCATGCGCCGCGCTGGGCCTGCCCTACGTCTTCAAGGCGTCGTTCGACAAGGCCAATCGCTCCAGCATCCGCTCGCCCCGCGGCCCGGGCGTGGAGCGGGGCCTGGCGTGGATCGCCCGCATCGGGCGCGACCTGGGCGTGCCCACCACCACCGACATCCACGAGCCCGCGCACGCACGCCCGGCCGCCGACGCCGTGGACCTGCTGCAGATCCCGGCGTTTCTGTGCCGGCAGACTGATCTGCTGGTGGCCGCCGGCGCCGCCGCGGCCGAGCGCGGGCGCGCCGTCAACGTGAAGAAGGGCCAGTTCATGTCGCCGGGGGAGATGACCGGCGCGGTGCGGAAGCTCGCCGAGGCGGGGTGCGTCAACGCGATGCTGACCGAGCGCGGGACGTTCTTCGGCTACGGGCGGCTGGTGAACGACTTCATCGGCCTTGGGGAGCTGATGGCGCTGGGGGCCGAGGGGGGGCCGCCGCCGGTCTGCTTCGACTGCACGCACAGCACGCAGCAGCCGGGCGCCGGCGAGCAGACGGGGGGCAAGCCGCAGTTCGCGCCGCTGCTGGCCCGCGCGGCGGTCGCCGCGGGCGTGCACGCGGTGTTCATCGAGTGCCACCCGGATCCGCGGTCGGCCCTGAGCGACTCGGCGACGATGCTTCGGCTGGACGAGGTGCCGGCGCTGCTGGGCGACCTGGCCCGGCTGCGGGGGGCGGTCGCCGCCGGGTAACTGCCGACCGGCGTTCAGTGTGCCAACAAAAACCCCCGCCGGTGGCGGGGGTTGGTGGTTCGACGGGATGCCCGGGCGGTCCGGCCGGCGGTCACTTGGCCGCGGCGGTCTTGGGCTTGAGGTAGAACGGCTTGGGGGTCTTGGGGTCGGTGGGGTCGACGTGGACGGTTCGGCCGTGGAAGACGACCTTGCCCTCGCCGACGGCGTAGAGCGAGTCGTCCTTGGCGCGGCGGACCTGGAAGCCGGGGCGGAAGGGGGTGCCGACCTGGCGGAGGATGATCGCGCCGGGCTGGGCCAACTCGCCCTCGTAG
>JAEUIX010000030.1 GCA_016794945.1 Phycisphaerae bacterium | reverse complement strand
TGCGTCTCGGCAGGTTCGCGGCGCGGACGTGCAACACGCGATTGATAGGGCGATCGCCAGTTTGATTCGGGCGCCCGAGAAGGACGGCATTTCGCTCCGGGTCCACCAGGAATGCGACGGTGCGACGGTCGCTTTGGATTCGACACGGCTGATCCAGGTGGTGTTGAATCTGCTGCTGAACGCCAAGAAGGCGATCGGCGGCAGCAGGGGGGCGATCACCATCCATGTCGCCCGGCACGAAGGCGGGCCGAAGCCGCCATCAGACGGGCTCTGCCTCTGTTCCACGTGGAACATCCGGGCAGGACCCAAGCAAAATACGAACACTACACAGCAGCCAAACAAAAACCAACCACCAGTTCGGTCTGTGGTGGTGATTCGGGTGGCCAATACCGGACCCGTGGTCGATGCGGCGCAGATTGCCGGGCAGGTGGCGGGTCAGGTTGACGAGGCGGATGGGCTGCCGTCCGCGCGGCAGTGGGGGGGCAGGGGGTTGGGGCTGTTCATCTGCGCCCAGATTGTCCGCCAGGCGGGCGGGGAGTTGTGGGCCCGGTGTCCGCGGGAGGGCGGGGCGGAGTTCACGGTCGTGCTGCCGACGGCGCAGTTGCGGGCCGGCGGCCGCGCCGCCGCGTGACCCTGCGGCCTGTGCCGGTTGTGCGGTTGTCGTCGGCGTGGCGGTGCTGGCGGCGTCGCGGGCCGGGGCAGGGCCGGACGGGATCGGTCGATGAGTTGATCAGCGCTCCGCGCGGCCACGGGCCGTCGCGGCGGCGGTGCGGCGGGAGCGGCCGCGGTCGGTTCGCAGGTGGAGTGCCCGAGGCGCGGACAGTGAGTCCGGCGCCCGGCCCAGAGCGTGAGGCAGCGCCGTGGACAAAGCCAGTCTCATCGGGATCATCGTCGGGGCGATGTGTCTGCTCATCGTCTTCTACGAGGTGTCGCACGGCAACTTCATGATGTTCTATTCGCTCGAGGGCGTGCTGATGGTCGGCGGCGGCTCGGTGAGCGTGACGTTCATGGCGATGCCCATGGACAAGATGAAGCAGGTGCCGGGGTACGTCAAGCGGTTCCTCTTCAACAAGAGCCAGAGCCCCAGCGAGGTCATCAAGCAGATGAACGTGCTGGCGGAGAAGGCTCGCCGGGAGGGCATCCTGTCGCTGGAGAGCGACGTGGCGAAGCTGCAGGATCCGTTCCTGATGAGCGGCCTGAAGATGGCGATCGACGGCGTGGCCCCCGAGAGCATCGAGGCGACGCTCCGCATGGAGCTGCTGGCGATGAGCGAGCGGCACAAGGCGGGCAAGAAGTTCTTCGACCTGATCGTGCTGTACGGCCCGGGCTACGGCCTCGTCGGGACGCTCATCGGGCAGATCGGTCTGTTCGGCAGCCTGGCGACGGCCGACATCGGAAAGCTGGGCAAGATGCTGGCGATCGCCGTCGGCGCGACGATGTACGGCGCGGTCGTGGCCAACGCCATCGCCGGGCCGATCGGCACCAAGCTGGCCCTTCGCTCCAGCGAGGAGATCATGACCAAGGAGCTCATCCTGCAGGCGATCCTCTCGATCCAGGCCGGCGACAACCCGCGCGTCACCATGGACCGCATGCTCGCGTTCGTCCCGCTGGTCGAGCGCACGCGGCTGACCAAGGTCGCGGCGTAACGCCCCCGGCGCCACCGCACACGAGGACGAGCCATGTCAGATCACGAAGACAAGCCGCAGGGAGAGCACGGCTCCGGCGACGCCGGCCACGAGGAAGGGCACGGCAAGAAGGGCCACGGCGGGCACGGGCACGGGCACGGCGGCGGCCACGAGGAGCACGCCGGCGCTCCCGAGTGGCTCATCAGCTTCGCCGACAACGTCGCGCTGCTCATGGGCTTCTTCGTGATCCTGCTGGCGATGAACATGAAGGAGAAGACCGCCGGCGGCATCGGCGGCAAGGACAAGTACGGCGAGGCCACCGAGTCGGCGGCGATGATGGACTTCATCATCTCCATGCGCGAGGCGTTCCACTCCCCGATCGACCCCATGGGGTCCAAGCCGGAGGAAGCGGCGCTGCGCGAACGGCTCAAGGAGCGCGCCCAGCAGAAGGAATCGAACGAGACCGGCCCGCGCGGCAAGAAGCCCGAGCAGCAGGCGATCATGCCCACGGGCTACTCCAACGTGAACGCGACGTTCCCGTTCGAGGCCAACTCCGCCGCGCTGCCGCCGAGCCAGGTGGAGATCGTGGCCGAGGTGGCCAAGCGGCTGCGGGGCAAGAAGTGGATCGTGGAGGTCCGCGGGCACGTTTCGGCGGCGGAGGCGGTGGGGGGCGTCGGGCCCGCGATGACGCTGTCGCACCAGCGGGCGATGGCCGTCGCCGCCGCGCTGGCGGAGAAGGGGATGGCCTGGAGCCAGCTGCGCCTGGTCGCCTGCGGGGATTCGGACCGTCGAGCGCCCACGGCGTACGACGAGGCGGGGCACCGCAGCAATCAGCGGGTCGAGATCGTGGTCACCAACGAGACTTCGCCGGACGATCCGCACATGCGCGACCCGGCGGCGCGTGACGACGGGGCGTCAAAGCAGCGGGCCGACGCGCCCCCGCAGCGCTGACCACGAGGCGCGCATCCGCGCGGCCATGGCGTCGAGCGAGGACGGGATCACCCGAACCCGCGGCACCACCGACATGAAGTTCACGTCGCCGCCCCAGCGAGGCACCAGGTGCACGTGCAGGTGCGACGGCACGCCTGCGCCGGCGGCGCGCCCCTGGTTCACGCCGATGTTCACGCCCTGCGGGTTCAGCGCGTGCTCCAGCACCTCGGCCGCGGCGTCGGTCAGCCGCCAGAGCGCTGCGCGCTGCGCCGGCGTGTAGTCCAGCAGGCGCGGACGGGCTTCGCCGAGGGCGACCAGCAGGTGCCCGTTGGCGTAGGGGTAGCGGTTGAGCAGCACGAGCCCCGGGTGCCCGCCGGCCGAGCGGATGATGACGTGGTTGGCCTCGTCGTCGCCGGGCGAGCGGAAGTAGTCGAGCAAGAACGAGCCGCTCTGGGCGGCGGGGTCGGCCCGTTCGCGGGCGTCGAGGGCCTCGAGGTAGTCCAGTCGCCAGGGCGCGAACAGCGGGCGGGGGTCATCGGCCATGGCGTGAGGGTACTCGCGGTCGGGCGCGCCGCGCTACCGTTGCCGGCGTGCCGCCCGCGGCGGGGCGAACGGCTTCACCGCCGCGCGGCGCGACCAGGAGCAGCGGCATGTTCGAATCGGTGCGCGTCGGGCAGGCGGACAAGGCGGAGTTGGTGGTGGTCGGCAAGTTCGCCGACGCGGAGCTGGCCCCCGCCTACCGCAGGCACGCGCTGGCCGGCGCGATCAAGGCGGCCGCGGGGCGGCCCGAGAGCACGGGGGAGCCGGGTCGGATCGGCGAGGCGTTCGACGAGCGGTCGGGCGTCCGGGTGGTGTGCGTGGGCCTGGGCAAGAAGAAGAAGTTCCAGCCGGGCGATCTGCGGGCGATCGCGGCGGGCGCGGGCCGGCGAGCGGCGGCCGTCAAGGCGCGGTCGGTGCGGCTGGAGATCGGCCCGGCGCTGGAGCAGGCGGGCGCCGACGAGTCCGACGCCGGACGCGCGGCGGGCGAGGCGTTCGGCCTGCTGTCGTGGAACAACCTGGCGTTCAAGGGCAAGGCCAGCGAGGGCGCCGCGGCCAAGCGGCAACCCCTGACGATCGGCGGCGGCGGCAAGGCGTTCGGCAAGGGTCTGGCGCTGGGTCTGGCGCTGGCGGAATCGGCGAACCTGACGCGGACACTCAGCGAGACGCCGCCGAACATCGCGACGCCGATGTGGATGGCCGAGCAGGCGCGGCGCCTGGCCAACGACACCGGCATGAAGTGCCGCGTCTTCGCCGGGCAGGATCTGGAGCGCGAGCGGTTCACGGGTCTGATCAACGTGGGCAAGGCCAGCGAGAACAAGCCGTGCATGATCCGCCTTGAGTACACGCCGCCGAAGAAGTCCAAGCAGCCGCCGGCGGTGCTGATCGGCAAGACCATGACCTACGACACCGGCGGCCTGTCGCTCAAGGTCAACAACGGCATGGTGGGCATGAAGCGGGACAAGGACGGCGGCTGCGCCGTGCTGGGCGCCATGCACGCCATCGCCACCACGATCCGCCCCGACCGGCGCGTCGTCGCGCTCCTGGCCGCCGCGGAGAATTCCATCAGCGACGAGGCCTACCGGCCCGACGACGTGATCACATACCGCAACGGCGTGACGGTGGAAGTGACGAACACCGACGCC
>JAEUIX010000237.1 GCA_016794945.1 Phycisphaerae bacterium | reverse complement strand
CCAGACGCTCAATCTCGGCAACCTTTGCCTTCAGATCGGAGCGAAGTTGGTTTTCAACGGCTTCGAGCCGAGACACGTCGCCTCGGAGTGTGTACGCGTAGTAGCCCAGCGCGCCGCAGCTTCCGACGAGAATCAGAAGAGTGAACAAGCCACTTCGGCTCATGCGTGCCTCCAGGGTTCCAGCCCCGCCCCTTGCTTTCGACGTGGGCCATCGGTCTGATTCAACCACCAAAGGGACTCGTCTGTCAACTGATGCTCACCTCACAGGCCCAACTTCCCTGATCCTGCCATCATCCCGACCGAGGCCCTCGGGCAGCACTTCCGATTTGCCGCCGGAGTTGTGGCGGGCCGGAACGTGTGGTACGGTATAGGAGCGGCTCGGGGAAACCCCGGCCCCAGAGGAGAGAGCACCATGGCGATTCGCGTGCGGTCGGGCGTGCCTGTTCTGGCGGGCGTTCTGTTGTTCGTCGGCGCGGCGGCGGGTCAGACGGTGACGGGCGACTTCGGCAACTCGTTCGCCGGGGGGGCGTACAACGCCGGCGGGAACACCTACAACGGGCTGATCCTCTTCGGGCTGCCGCTGGGCGGCGGCGGCTTCCAGGGCGGCTCGACGGCGCAGATGGTCCGCAGCCCGGCGGCGGGGCCGCAGTTCGACACGTTCCGCGTCAACTCCACGCTCTGGGGCGGCAGCGACCCGACGGGCGTGTTCACCAGCACGCAGTACGGCAACTTCCGCTTCACGGCCAGCAACAGCTTCACCACGTACAGCATCACCGGCACCACGGGATTTCAGATCGCGGGCAACACGTTCAGCGGCGTGTCGGTCAACGTCTCGCTGGTGGAAGTGGTCAGCGGGAACGTGCTGGCGTGGTGGAGTTCCGGCGGCGCCGGCTTCAACTTCAGCGGCACGCTGTTCGACACCGTGAACCCGGCCCAGATCGGCTCGTGGAACGGGCTGCTGAGCGCCGGCGTTCAGTACGACTTCCTCTGGTCGTACCAGATCAACGTCGGGGCCGATGCCGTCAACGCCAGCACCGTGCAACTGACGCCCAGCCCCGGGTACAACACCACCTGGCTGCAGATCCAGTTTGCCCCGTCGCCCGGAGCGACGGCCGTGCTGGGCCTGGGCGGGCTGGCGGCGATGCGCCGGCGGCGGTGAATCAGGATCGCGAGGACCGCCCCCCACGCCCCGGCCGCCGGGGCATTTTCGTCGGCGAACGACGGCCGGCGCGGCGCGGCGGGGGCGGTGCGCCGGCGGAGGCCTCGATCCGCTCGGCCCAGGCGCGGCGGAGCGCCGCGCGGACGTCGGCGGCGGATGCCACGTCCAGCCGCACGTAGGTGCACCCCTGGCGGCCCCAGGCGCCGGGCGCGGGCTCAAAGCCCCCTCCGGGCCGCGCGATGAACTTGGCCTGATCCTCCGGCGAAAGGCGGACCATGCCCAAGGGCCGGTCCTCATCGGGGATGGTGGCGAAGATCCGGCCGGCGATGCGGAAATCTGGGTGGCCCATGTGCGAGCCTTCGGCTGCGCCGGGCAGGGAGACGGCCATCGTGCGGAAGGTCTCGACGGTCACGGCGGGCCGGCGCGGTCGGGCGGGCATGACCGGAGCGTAGCGGGACGGCTGGGAACGACAATGCCCGGGCGGGGAACCGCCCGGGCGTTGGGGTGATTTCGACGCGGACGGCTGAGGTTCTCAGCCGGGGCAGCCCTCGAAGAACTTCTGGATGAAGAAGTCGAAGTCGCTGCCGGTGAGCAGGCCGTCGCGCGGGCCGGTGCCGTCGCTGTTGGTGAGGTCGGCGATCAGCTCGCCGTTGCGGTCGAGCAGATCCTGGAAGAAGCCCTGGATGAACATGTCGAAGTCGGTGCCGGTGAGCGAACCATCGGGCCCGCCGAAGGGGTCGGGGTTGCCCTCGGTGGCGATGTCGGCGGGGTTGCAGGCGCAGGGGCCGATGACGAAGAGGACTGCGGCGGGCGTGGTGACGGGGCCGCAGGCGCCGCCGGGGCGGCTGATGATGCACGTGTAGGACCCGCCGTTGGCGAAGGACGCGTTGGAGATGGTGAGGGTGGCGGTGCTGGAGCCGGAGACGTTCCCGGGGACGTCCGCGAGCGGGACGAGGTTGCGGCGCCACTCGTACTGCAGCGGTCCGCCCTGGGCGTCGGCGGCGTTGACCTCGACGTGGGCGACCCACGTGCCGGTCTCGCAGACGGCGCGCGTGGACGGGGAGGAGACGATGGCGATGCTCCCGACGTTGAGGTTGCAGGCGTTGCTGTAGACCGGGGGGCAGGCTGCGCCGTCGGTGCCGCTGGAGATGCGGCAGCGGTAGGAACCGGCGTCGGCCAGCGTCGGCGGGCTGATGACCAGGGTCGGCGTGGTTGCCGAGGGCGAGGTGAGCTCGACCTCCGGGCTGGCGGGGGGGCTTGCAGGGGTGAAGAGCCACTGGTACTGCAGGTCCTGTCCCGCGGCGGTCACGCTGATCTGCACGGCGGTGTCGCCCGCGGGCGCCGGGAGGCAGCGCGCGAGAGTCGTCGGCGGCTGGTGCGGGATCGAAGCTGCGGCGCCGCCGGAGTCCTGAACGCGCGGCGTGGTGGGGCAGGCGTCGGGCAGGCTGGTGGCGAAGTAGTAGTACGGGGTTCCGTCGAACGCGGGCAGCGCGGTGACGACGGGGCCGACCGTGGTGCCGGGGATGGTGGCGAAGAGCGCGGCATCGGAGGCATCGGCCTGCAGGCCGCGGAAGATCTTGGCGCCGGCGGCGCCGACCACCGTGGTGATGGTGCGCGGGCCGCCGCAGCCGGCCTGGATGGAGATGTTGTCGGCGATGCCGAGGCCGGCGGGCGAGAGGGTGCCGTCGCAACCGCCGAAGCGAGCGCGGACCCAGTAGTAGACCAGGCCGTCGGGCGCATCGCTGTCGACGAACGAGCGGGCTGCGCCGCCGGTCTTTCCGATCAACTCGGCGGAATCGAAGTGGTCGTGGATGCTGCGGTAGATGAACCAGGTGTTCGGGGCCTGGCCGAAGGCGTCCGTCGGGATGGCGGGCGTCGTGGTCCAGTTGATGGTGGTGCCTTCCTCGCAGTGGCCGGTGACCACCGGGGCCGTGGTGACTCCGGAACTCGGGGCCGCGGTGGGGCAGGTGATGTCCAGCGAGGCGCGGAACTGAATGCCCGAAGGGCTGGCGGAGGTGCCGGTGTTCTCGACGGCGAAGTAGAGCCAGTAGACGCCGGACTGGGTGACGATCGAGTTCACGTTCGCGGAGATGGTGGTGGGCGTGGTCGCGTTGCCGACGCCGCCGGAGCCGGCGATGGCGGCGGGCGAGTTGGTGGTTCCCAGACCGAGGTAGAGGCCCGGGGTGTTGCCGCTGGAAGGCGAGCCGAGCGCGTTGTCGACGAGGAACTCGACGTTGAGCGTGCGGTTGGTGCCGGCGGGCAGGGCCGCGCCGGGGGTGCCGGGGACCACCATCTGCACCGCGTAAATGGCCGTGAAGCCGGAGGTGCCCGCGTTGGCGGCGGCGCCGATCCACGAGGCGGTGGGCGAGCCCGGGAGATTGCCCCATGCGGGGTTGGGTGTGACGACGAACGCGGCGGCGCCCGCGCGGGCCTGGCTGACGCTGAACGCGCCGCTGCTGACGCCGCTGAAGCCGCCGGTGCGGCCCTGGGTGGCGAAACGCACGTTGCTGACGCCGCTCACGGCGGTGATGGAAACGGCCGTGCCCACGGCCCTTGCCGAGGCCGCCAGCGCCAACGGCGCCACCACCGCAAGTCCAAGAACGACGTGCTTCACAGCGGAAAGAATGCGATCGCGCACCATAGGTGACCTCCCTCTAGCGCTTCACCATACAGCGCGTTCGCCCGCCCGGGCAAGCGAATCGGCCCAGATGGGGTGATATTCAGGGCAATTCCCCCAGGTCCGAAGGGAGTTACCGACGGCGGTTGGAAGGGTCGCTCTTGTCGGGCTTGGGGGGGGTCACGATGTCGGGCACGGGTTTTTCCGCGATTTGCTGCTGGAGATAGGCAATCGCCGCCCTCAACTGGGCGTCTTCGCCTCGGAACGCGGCGGCGGGCGGGTTGTCGACGACGATGTCGGGGTCGACGCCGTGGCCCTCGATGAGCCAGGTGCCCTCCGGGCCGAAGACTCCGATCTCTGCCGCGGATGCCAGGCCGCGGTCGAGCAGGACGTTGGAACTGGAGAGCCAGATCTCGCCGCCCCAGGTTCGCATGCCGATGACTTTGCCCAGGCCGAGCCTGCGGAAGCCCTCGGCGAAGGCCTCGCCGTCGCTGGCGGTGCGTTCGTTGCAGAGGACCACGACGTGTCCGCGGAAGGCGTACTGCATGTTCCAGTAGGGCAGCCCGACGCGGGGCGACCAGGTGAACCACTGGCGGCGGAGCAGTTCGGAGAGAATCCAGGAGTCGATGTTGCCGCCGCGGTTGTGGCGCACGTCGATGATGAGCCCCTTGCGGTTGAAGACCGGGAAGAAGCCCTTGGCCCATTCGGTGTAGTTTCCGCCGCCCATGGCGCGGAGGTGGACGTATCCGATGTCGCCCTTGCCGGCGGACTCGACTTCGAGCCGGCGGGAGAGGGTCCAGTCGTCGTACCGGAGCTCGGCCTCGGCGTCGGCGGAGAAGGGGATGGCGACGACGTCGCGCATGACGGCGGGTCCGGGGACGTCCGGGGTGGTGTTGATCCGCAGGAGGACCTGGCGGCCGGCCTTGTGGCGGAGCAATTCGCCGATGTCGGGGGCGCTGAGGGCGGGGACGCCGTCGACCTCGGTGATGATCCACCCCGGGCGGGCGTTGACCTCCGGCCGGGCCAGCGGCGCAGCGCGGGATGGCTCATCGGGATCGTGGCGGTAGATGCGTTCGATGCGGAAACCGCCCCGGGCCGGGTCGCGCACGAACGCGGCGCCGAGGCTGGCGATCGGTGCGCGATCGACGGCGGGGGTGGTGCGGCCGTCGCCGCCGCGGACGAAGTGATGGAGGGCCGAAAGCTCGCCGACCATCTGCGCCAGCACGTCGTTGAGCTCGGCGCGGGTGCTGACGCGGTCGACGAGGGGCGCGTACTTGGCCTTCATGGCGGGCCAGTCGACGCCGTGCATGTTGGGGTCGTAGAAGTAATCGCGCATGAGGCGCCACGCGTCGGCGTACATCTGCCGCCACTGGACGCGGGGCTTGAAGGGGAAGGTCCAACCCCCGAGGTTGACGGACAGTTTGTCGAGGTCGGAGGGGGCGGAGACGCCGGCGTCGACGATGTAGAAGGTGTCGCGCCGGCGGGCGAGGAGCTTCTTGCCGTCGGCGGAGAGTTCGAAGAATGAGATGTCGGGCAGGAGCGTCTTGAGTTCGGGGGCCTCGTTCTTGATCTCCAGGACCTTCAGATCGCTCCTGGCGTCAAAGCCGGTGGGCGTGGCCAGGAGGAACAGAGCTTTGTCCGCGGCCTGGAGCGAGGCGTAGTTGCCGGCCGGCACGGGCGCTTCAAAAAGCCGCTCGAGGATTCCCTCGAACTCGATCCGGACGGGCTTGGGGGCGGGCTTGTCGTCCTTCCTGGGCTCGTTCTTCTTGGGCTCGTCCTTCTTGCCGTCGTCCTTGGCCGGGTCGGCCTTGGGAGCGTCGTCGTTCTTGGGCTCAGGCTTGGCGGGCTCGGGCTTGGCTGGTTCGGGCTTGGCTGGGGCCTGAAGCTCGTCCTTGGGCAGGAAGGGCCACCGCTCACCCGGGGTGAGCGCCAGGGCCATGACGCGGGTGGTGTCCGTGAGGAAGGGCTTGGGCGCGTAGGGGCCCCAGGGGCTGGGCGCCAGCGTGCGAAGCGTGCGGTCGCTCAGGAAGAAGAGCCACTTGCCGTCGCGGCTCCACGCGGGGCTGAAGCTGTCGAACCGGTCCGTGGTCACCGGCTGCGCGGCCTTGGTCTCGACCGACCAGATCTTGATGACCTTGAACATGTTGCCGGCCTGGTTCACGTAGGCGAGCCAGCGCGAATCGGGCGACCAGGCGATCTCGGAAAAATCGTCGAAGGGCTGCGTGTCGACGAGCACGCTGGTCTTCGCGGCCAGGTCCATGACCCAGAGCTTCTGGTTCTTGTCGTGGTGGGCCAGCCACTTGCCGTCGGGGGACGGGATCGCGTCCCAGCGGAGGACGGAGCCGTCGGCGGTCAACGCGGCGGCGGCCCCGACGCCGTTGGCCGGGAGGCTCCAGATCTCGACCTCGCCGCTGGCGTCGCTCAGCGCGACGATGGACTTTCCGTCGGGCATGAAGCGGGCGGCGCGGTAACGGGCCGCATCGTCGCGGGCGACGTCGGCGATCCTTCCCTGGCGGTGCGGGGCGACGAAGACCCGCCCGCGAGCGGTGAGCACCACTCGGTCGCCGTCGGGGCTGATGCGCGCGGAGGTGAGGAATTCCAGGGGCTTGTCGGCCCAGCGTTCGCGAGTCTGGTCGAGGTCGCTGTCCAGGGAGATCGGCAGCGGGGCGTCGCGGTCGCTGGCCAGGTCGAGCACGCGGATGTCGGCGCCGAGCTGGTAGGCGATCTGCCGGCCGTTGGTGCTGCCGCCCTGGACGTCGAGCCCGGAGTGACGGGTATGCTGGCGGAGGTCCTTGCCCTCGGCGGACATGGACCAGATGTTCATGTGCCCGTCGCGGTCGGAGACGAAGTAGATGCGCCCGTTGGCCCACATGGGGCGCTTGCTGGTGCCTGGGAAGTCGGCGGTGAGGGCCGTGGCCTCGGCGTCGCCGGGGGCGAAGCGCCAGAGTTGCTGGATGAACCCGCCCCGGTATCGCTTGGTGGCGCTGCCCTGGAACGGCAGACGCACGAACGCCAGGACGCCCGCGTCGTTGACTGCGCCGTCGGCGGCCTGCCAGAGGGGCACGGCCGAGCGAACGCCGGTGGCGGGGTCGATGGTCGTGAGCTGGAGATTGGGCAGCGTGGAGAGCTTGTCGGTGAAGGCGAGCACTTTGCCGTCGGGGGTCCACCCGGCGACGCCGCAACGGGGCGTGCCGTCGTAGGTCAGCCGGCGCGGCTGGCCGCCGGACAGAGGCATGACGTAGATCTCCTGCGTGCCGTCGTACTCGGCGGCGAAGGCGACACGGGAGCCGTCGGGGCTGATGGCGGGGAGGAACTCGTCGCCCGGGTGGCTGGTCAGGCGTGTGGCGACGCCGCCGGAGAGCGGGACCTTCCACAGGTCGCCCTCGGCGACGAAGACGATCGTCGAGCCGCCGATGGCCGGCTGGCGGTAGTAACCGACCGGCGCGGCGGCCGCGGGCGGGGGCGCGGCGGCCGCGGGTTGCGGCGGCTGCGCGGGGGCGGCGGTGCATGCGGAGAGGACGAACAGAGAGGCGGCGAGCAGCGCGCGGAGCATCATGGTTGGAGAATAGCGATGCGCCCGGGCGGGACACCCGGCGGGCCGAGTCGGCGGCGGGCCGGCGGGCGACCGGGGGCGTGCCGATTGCTACCCTAGACGCCGAAGCCGGAGTGGCGGAATTGGCAGACGCAACGGATTCAAAATCCGTCGCCCCTTAAAGGCGTGTGGGTTCAAGTCCCTCCTCCGGCACTTGGTCCGACCGGCGCGGCGACCGCCGACGCGCCGGCGACGAAGCCCTCGGGGCGGGTGCACTTGTGCCGCCGGGATCGTCGATGAGAAGCGGCGGGGTGGGCGTTCGGTGCGAGCCGTTCGGGGCGGGGCATGCAGACGGAGACACCATTGAGAAACTCGGACATTGGACGGTTGCTATCCGCCCTGGTGCTCACGCT
>JAEUIX010000211.1 GCA_016794945.1 Phycisphaerae bacterium | reverse complement strand
CGAGCCGTCAAACTCCTCGAGTCGCGTGAGCAGGCCCAGGAACAGTTCGCTGACGAGGCCCTTGCGCGCGGTGTGGGAGTGCTTGGCGATGGTGTGGGAGGGGTAGAGGGTGAGGCCCTTGGACTCGCTGTGAAGGCAGAGGTCCATGCCGTCGGCGTCCTCGACGATCATCCAGCGCAGGTCATAGGGCTCGCCAAGGATCTGTGCGAGGGAGTCGCCCACCGCGACGCCGGCCATGTGCACGATCTCGTTGGGGTCGAGTCGGGTTTCCTCGTCCTCGTCGCGCCAGCGCTCGATCACCAGGTCGGCGGCCTCGGGGAGCGTGACCTCTTCGTCCTGATCGCCGGACGGCTCGATGACCTGGAGCAGCTCGACGAGCAGGTCGCGGTGCTGCGCCAGCCAGGTCTGCTCAGGCTCGGACAGTTCGTGGAATTTCTGGCCCGGGGCGTGCGGCATGAGGGGCTCCGCGCCGAGCATACCAACCGCCGGGGGTCGCGGCCGCCAGCGCTGCGGCCCGGTCCGGGTGCGGTATCCTGCGGCTCCTTTGAGAGACCCGCGACCATGGCCAACGCTCCCGCCGCCGCCGCACCGACCGCTCCGCCGCTCCGTGAATGGACGGACCAGTTCCTGGTGCAGGAGCAGCAGATCCGCTGGGGAGGGGGCAAGTCGGCGATCGCACGCCAGCACGAGAAGGGCCGGCTGACGGCGCGGGAGCGCGTCGGCCTGCTGGTCGACCCCGGCTGGCGTTCGGCGGGCGGAACGCCGTCGGTCCCCCACTTCCAGGAACTCGGACTCTGGGCCGCTTTCGGGATGTACCAGGAGCACGGCGGCGCACCGGGCGCGGGCGTCGTCACCGGCGTTGGGCTGGTGCACGGCCGCCCGACCATGATCATCGCCAACGACGCCACGGTGAAGGCCGGCGCCTTCTTCCCGATGACCTGCAAGAAGATCATCCGTGCCCAGACCATCGCGGGGATGGCCCGGATGCCTCTGATCTACCTCGTCGATTCCGCCGGGGTCTTCCTGCCGATGCAGGAGGACGTCTTCCCGGACACGGACGATTTCGGACGCATCTTCCGCAACAACGCGGTCCTGTCGGCGGAGGGCATCCCGCAGATCGCGGCGATCATGGGCTACTGCGTCGCCGGTGGAGGCTACCTGCCGGTGTTGTGCGACACGCTGCTGATGACCGAGGGCAGCGGGCTCTACCTGGCCGGCCCCGCGCTGGTCAAGGCCGCGATCGGGCAGGAAGTGACCGACGAGGAACTCGGCGGCGCAGCGATGCACGCCTCGGTCTCGGGCACGATCGACTTCCGTGAGAAGGACGACCCGTCGTGCATCGCGCGCCTGCGCAGCCTGGCCGCGAAGTTCGGGCCCGCGCCGACGCTCGCCCTCGGCGATGCGCGGCCCGCGCGGGACCCCGCGGAGGTCTACACCCTGTTCACGGACCGGCCCGGCGCGCAGTACGAGGTGCGCGACCTCATCGCCTGCTTCGTCGACCGGGCCGAAAACGGCGGCGCCGATTTCGACGAGTGCAAGGCCGAGTACGGCAGGAGCATCGTGTGCGGCTACGCGCGAGTGCGCGGCGTGCCGTGCGGCGTCGTGGCGAACCAGAAGAAGGTGTCGCGATCGGGCAAGGGTCAGGTGCAGATGGGCGGGGTGATCTACGACGATTCGGCCGACAAGGCCGCGCGGTTCATCATGGACTGCAACCAGCGTCGCATCCCGCTGGTGTTCCTGCACGACACGACCGGCTTCATGGTCGGCCGTGAGAGCGAGCAGGGCGGCATCATCCGCGCCGGGGCCAAGATGGTCAACGCGATGGCCAACTGCGTGGTGCCGAAGATCGTGGTGATCCTCGGCGGCTCGTACGGCGCGGGCAACTACGCCATGTGCGGGCGCGCGTTCGACCAGTTCGTCAGCCTCGCCTGGCCCAACGCCCGCTGCGCCGTGATGGGCGCCAACCAGGCCACCGGCACGCTGGCCATGATCGAGGAACGCGCCCGCGAGCGCCGCGGCGAGAAGATCGACGAGGCGACGCACCGGCAGATCCTCGACGCGGTGCACGCTTCGTACACCGAGCAGGCCGACATCCGGCACGGCGCGGCACGGGGGTGGGTCGACCGGCTCATCGAGCCGCACGCCACGCGGGAGGAACTGGCCGCGGCTCTGGCCGCGACGGCCAACTGGGACTACGCCCGGCCGTTCCGCACCGGCGTGCTGCAGACCTGAGCCCGGTGCGGACGGGGATCAGCGGCCGTCGGTCTGCACCCTGAAGCGGAACACTGCGGCGCACGCCGTGTGGCCGTGCAGGAACACACCGTCGCCGACGGGGCCGATCTCTCCGGCGGCGAAGAACCCCCCCAGCGGAACCAGCGGCACGACGCCGGCCTCAAAGCCGCCCTTGGCGCGGGACTCGGCGGCCTCGGGGTCCGCGAAGGCC
>JAEUIX010000167.1 GCA_016794945.1 Phycisphaerae bacterium | reverse complement strand
CGCGCTCGTCGGCCAGGGCCTGGGCCTTCATCGCGTACCACTCGTCGGCCGAGATGAGCACCTCGCGCGCCACCGTGCCTTTGTGGTTGCCCAGGATGCCCGCGGCGCTCATGGTGTCGATCAGGCGGCTGGAGCGGGTGTACCCGATCGCCAGCCGGCGCTGCAGCATCGACACCGAGCCGATCTTGGTCTCCAGCGCGATCTCCACCGCCTTGTCGAACAGCGGGTCCTGCTGGGCGTTGAGCAGCCCGTCGTTCGACACGCCGCCGCCCTCGCCCTCCTCGGTCTCTTCGCCCGACGAGCGGATCTGCATCAGGCTGCGCTCGAACGTGGGCGTCGCCACGTCGCGCATGAAGTTCACCACGCGCCGGATCTCCCGGTCGTCCACCAGCGAGCCCTGCGCGCGCACCAGCTCGGTCGTGCGCGGGCTCTTGTACAGCATGTCGCCGTGCCCCAGCAGCAGCTCGCCGCCCTTCTGGTCCATCACGATCCGCGAGTCCATGCCGCTGGCCACCTTGAAACAGATCCGCGCCGGCATGTTGCTCTTGATCAGGCCGGTCACCACGTTGGCCTGCGGACGCTGCGTCGCCACGATCAGGTGGATGCCCACCGCGCGGGCCTTCTGCGCCAGCCGCACGATCGAGTGCTCCACCTCCTTGTTCGTCATCATCAGGTCCGCCAGCTCGTCGATCACGAACACCATGTACGGCAGCTTGCGCGGGATCCGCGCCTCCTCCTGCTCGCTCTCGGGCCGGAACCGCTCCTTGAGTTCCTCCCACGACATCGCGTTGTACCCCGCGATGTCCCGGCACCCCGCCTCCACCAGCAGCTCGTACCGCTCCTCCATCTTGCGGCAGGCCCATTCCAGGATCGCCGCGGCCTTGGACATCTCCGTCACCACCGGGCACATCAGGTGCGGGATGTCCTTGAACTGGCTGAACTCGACCATCTTCGGGTCCACCAGCACCAGCTTCAGCTCGTTGGGCTTCTTGGTGTACAGGAAGCTCATCAGGATGCTGGACATGCACACGCTCTTGCCCGAGCCGGTCGTGCCGGCGATCAGCATGTGCGGCATCTGCGTCAGGTCCTGGATCAACGGCGCGCCGCCGGCGTCCTTGCCCAGGAACATCGGCAGCCGCATCGACGCGAACACCTCGCTCTTGGTCATCAGCTCCTTGAGCCGCACCTTCTCCTTGTTCGGGTTCGGCACCTCGATGCCCACCGTGTCCTTGCCCGCCGTGTTCGCCACCACCCGGATGTTCACAGCCTTGAGCGACCGCGCCAGGTCGCTCGACACCGCCTGCAGCGCCGCGACCTTGGTGCCCGCCGCCAGTCGCACCTCGTACAGCGTGATCACCGGGCCGGAGTCCATGCTCACGACCTCGCCGTCGATCTTGTACTCCTTCAGGGCCCGCGCCAGCGCCTGGGCCTGGTCGCGGATGAACCGCTCCATCTCCTGCGGATAGTTCGCCTCGGGCTCTTCCAGCAGGTCCAACCCGGGGAACTTGTACCCCTCCATGTCGCCGCCGGACTGGATGTCGCGCAGATCGTCCTCGGTCGCCGCCCGCTTGGTCTGGGCCGCGAACCGCAGCGGCAGCTTGGCGATCTTGGCGCGCAGCTCCTCGGGCGTGAAGGTGCGCTTCTCGGGCTCGGACCCCTCGGCCTCGTCGCCGTCGTCGGCCGCCGGGGCGTCGTCCGCCCCATCGTCGGCGGGCTCGGCGTCGGCCGCAGAGCCGCGCTTGCGGGCGGTGGCCCTGGGCTCGGCGTCGCCATCGGGCTCGGCCCCGTCGCCCGATCCGACCACGTGCTCCTCGGGCACGAACGAATCGGTGGCGCCGACGCCGCCGGCCTCGATGTCGATCTGCTCGCCCGGCGCATCCTTGCGCGCGGCGCGCTTCCTGGCCTTGGCCTCGGCCCACACGGGCAGGCCGGCGGGCACGCGCTGGGCGTCGTCGCGGCGCGGGCCGAACAGCCGCGAGAAGAACCCGGCCACGCCGCGCGATGCCTCGGCCGTCGTGCCGGCGACCTGCCCGGCGCGCTCCATGGCGCCGGGGGCGTGGGCCTTGACCTTGTTGATCGCCCAGAGCGGCGCCAGGATCACCCAGACGTCCAGGGCGATGAACGCGCCGATCAGCCCGCCGACGGCCAGCCACGCCAGGGAGCCCAGCGTGCCGAACGGCGCGCTGAGCCGGTCGGCCAGCACGGTGCCGATCGAGCCGCCGCCCAGGTCGGGGATCGCTCCCGAGCCCGGCACCAGCAGCGCCTGCGCGCCGGCCAGCGCCACCGCCATCACGCACGCGCCCAGGAACCGCACCGGCGTGTGACTCACCCGGGCCACGAACCCGCTCACGAACAGGTGCACGCCCCACAGCAGCAGCAGCAGCCACGCGCCGGCGCCCACCAGCGAGAACAGCTCGAACGCCAGCCAGCTGCCGGCCGGGCCGCACCAGTTGTGCCCGGGCACGGCGTGCGGCCAGGCCGACGGGCTCGGCCAGTCGGCCGCGCTGAACGACAGCATCGCCAGCGCCAGGAACGCGAAGGCCCCGGCCTGGACGAGCCAGAGGATGTAGGCGGTCAGCGTGCCGCCGGGGCCGAACGAGCGGCCGGTCGGCAGCGGGGCGGAAAAGACGGCGTCGCCGCTGTCGCGGCCGGCGGATGCGGATCGTCCCATGATCGTCGGGTATCGGCCGCGATGGTCACAAATGGTCGGTTTTTGCGCTCCGGGCGCCGTTGCCCGGCCCGGTCAGTCGTCGTTGTCCATCCGAAGGCTCTCCCGGAACCGGCCCTGGCCGGGGGCGACCTGGCTCTTGAAGTCGATCACGAACGCCTCGCCGGTCCGGAGCTCGCGCGGCGCGGCGGACGAGGGTTCGGCCAGGTTCAGGGCCAGCTCGCTCAGCTGCGGGTTGTGCCCGACGACGGCCAGCGCCTTGACGTGGGCGTGCACGCGGATCAGCTCGACGACCTCTCCCGGCTCGGGCCCGACGGCCAGCTGGTCGAAGATCTCCAGCGGGCAGGCGACGGCCTGGTGCAGGATGCGTGCGGTGTCCAGCGCCCGGACGAACGGGGACGACAGGATGATCCTGGGGGGCTTGTCGCCCGAGGCCAGCCGCTGGCCGAGCCAGGTGGCCTGGTGGATGCCGCGGGGGCGGAGCGGCCGGTCGGAATCGCGTCCGGTGGCCGAGTCGCGCTCGGCCTTGCCGTGACGGACGATGTACAGACGGAGCGACACGTTGGAGTCTCCTGCCTCTTGGTTCGTCTATCGGCGGTGCGGGGTTCGCCGGTGCACCCCGGCGGCCGGGATCGGTTCGGCGTGCGGGACGTCCCGGGCCGGGCGGTGCCGGTACGGTTGGGGCCTATGGACGACGGCGCGACGCTGGGCGTGCGGGGTCGGTTGATCGCGCTGGCGCTGGGGCCGGCGGTGGCGGGGATCGCGTGGCTGTCGCTGGGCGGCGCGGGGCTGACGCCCGAGGGGCGGTGGGTGTGCGCGCTGGCGGTGCTGATGGCGGCGTGGTGGATGACCGAGGCGCTGCCGCTGGCGGCGACGAGCCTGCTGCCGCTGGCGGTGCTGCCGCTGGCGGGGGTGATGCCGGGCGACCGGGCGGCGGCGCCGTACGCGGACAAGATCGTGTTCCTGTTCATGGGCGGGTTCATGCTGCAGCAGGCGATGCAGAAGTGGAACCTGCACCAGCGGATCGCGCTGTGGACGCTGCTGGCGGTGGGCACGCGCCCGCGCCGGCTGATCCTCGGGGTGATGGCGGCGACGGCGACGCTGAGCATGTGGGTGAGCAACACGGCGTGCGCCGCGATGATGCTGCCGATCGGGGTGTCGATCTGCCAGCTGCTGATGTCGCGCGCCGGCGAGGAGACCGAGCCGGGCCGGCTGCCGCGGGACCGGCAGATCCGGAACTTCGCCGTGTGCATGATGCTGGCGATCGCCAGCAGCGCGACGATCGGGGGCCTGGCGACGCCGGTGGGCACGCCGCCGAACCTGCTGGGGGTGGCGTACCTGCGGGACAAGCTGGGGGTCGAGGTGACGTTCCTGGGGTGGATGGCGGTGTGCGTGCCGGTGTCGGCGGTGCTGCTGCTCGCGGCGTGGGTGCTGCTGACGCGGGTGGTGTTCCCGGTGCGGCTGGAGAGCCTGCCGGGGGGGCGGGAGTTCATCCGGCGCGAGCTGCACGCGCTGGGGCCGATGCGTCTGGGCGAGGGTCTGGTGATGGGGGTGTTCGCGTGCACGGCGCTGTGCTGGATCTTCCGCCAGCCCTTGTGCGATGCGCTGGGGCTGTACGCGGTGTCGGCGTCGGGCAAGCGCGAGTACACGGTGCTGGAGGACCACACGATCGCGATCGTGGCGGCGCTGGTGCTGTTCGCGCTGCCGACGGACCTGCGGCGGGGTGAGTTCGTGCTGGACTGGAAGCACGCGTCGCGTCTGCCGCTGGGGGTGCTTCTGCTGTTCGGCGGGGGGCTGTCGCTGGCGGCGGCGTTCAGCGCCACGGGGGTGGACCGGTCGATCGGCCAGGCGCTGGCGGGGCTGGGGGGTCTGCCGCCGTGGCTGGTGGTGGTGATCGCGACGGCGGCGGCGGTGTTCCTGAGCGAGTTCGTGAGCAACACGGCGCTGGTGGCGACGTTCCTGCCGATCGTGCACGGGGCGGCGGGGGCGATGGGCCTGGACCCGGCGGTGCTGCTGCTGCCGCTGGCGCTGGGGGCCAGCACGGCGTTCATGCTGCCGGCGGGGACGCCGCCGAACGCCATCGTGTTCAGTTCCGGCTACCTGACGGTGGCGCAGATGGCGCGGTTCGGCGTGCTGATGAACCTGCTGAGCATCGCGCTGGTCAGCGCCGCGTTGTGGTGGTGTTCCTGGGTGATCGTGGGCGTGCGCTGAACGCGCCCGGCGACCGTGTCAGGGAGAGGCCATGCGGCGCACGGCCTCGAGCCGCTGGCGGTGGATCTCGCGGTCGGGCTCCAGGGCGGCCAGGAACTCGATGTGCCGCTCGGCGGTGCGGGGGTCGTTGCGCTTCAGCGCGATGGTGGCGGCCAGCTCGCGGTGCGAGGCGACGTAGGGGGCGATGCGCGTGGCCCGCTCGCTGCTGGCGAAGGCCAGGTCCCACCGGCCGGCCTGGGCGTAGAGGGTCGCCAGCTGCGCGGCCCAGGTGGGCACGCGCTCCTCGCGGGCGTCGAGGTACTCCAGGTGCTCGATCGCGTCGGTCGGCGTCGCCGAGGCCAGCGCCAAGCGCGCCAGGTGGCGGTGGGGCATGGGGTCGCTGGGACGCGCGGCGGCGTAGCGGCGCAGCAGCGGGATCATGTCGGGCGTGGGGTCGCCGCCGGCCTGCTGGATGGCGCGGGTGACGGCCAGCTCGAGCACCTCGGGGTGCGCCGGGTACTGGGCCAGCCAGCGCTCGATCATTTCGCCGGTGATGGTGGGCGGCGCGGCGGGGGCCTTGTCGTCGCCGACGTCGGGGTCGGCGTCGGGCGCGGGCGCGGGCGGCTGGGCATCGGGGGATGGCTGCAGCAGTTGCTTGACGGTGGGCACGCCCTCGGGCGGGAGCGTGCCCCAGGCGATGAGCTGGCGGCGCGCCCAGGGCTTGAACGCGTCCATGAACTGCTCGCGACCGACGCCGAAGGTCTCGGTGAAGGCCTGCTCTTCGCGCACGCCGCGGGCGAAGCGGTCCATGAGTTCGAGCACGCGTCTGCCGCCGTAGGTCTCGACCATGAACTGGTACATCCAGTGGCCCTGGGCGTAGGCCTGGGCGCGGTCGGTGGGCTTGCGGGGCCGGGTGAAGGCGATGTTGATCTCGGTGAAGTCGAAGAGGGCGTCGTTGAGCAGGACGTTGGTGAGCAGCTGGACGGTGCTCCAGGCGCGCGGGGCCTGTTCGAGGTAGACGGCCTGGGCCTCGGTGAACCAGTGCGGGGTGCGGTTGTTGGTGCGGTGGAGGCCGACGGTGTGGGCGTACTCGTGGCGGACGACGCGCTGCCAGTCGTAGGTGCCGGTGTGGCGCGGGCCGTCGCGCGGGGTCTCCATGGCGATGATGGGCCCGGTGCTGGCGGCGATGGTGTGGATCGCGGGCATGCCGGCGATGCGAACGGCGAACCACTGGTGGTCGGGCATGAGGTCGATGAGCGTGCGCGGGGGCACGTGGTCGATGGCGCCCTCGGATGCGCCGGTGACGATGCGGAAGTTCTCCTCGAGGGCCGGGAGCATCTCGCGGGCGAGCAGCACGTCGATGCCCGGCTTGGCGCGGACGACGAAGTGCTCGCTCTCGACGCGGGCGTAACCGATGACCTCGCGGATGAGCCGCAGGCTGTTGCCGGCGCGGACGTTGAACGGGTCGAGCTTCGCGGCGCGCTCCAGGGCGACGAGCGCCTGCTCGTCGCGCCCGGACTGCATCTCCAGCAGGCCCTGCTCGATGGCGACGACGGCCCAGTGCGGCGCGCGCTCGGCGGCGCGCTGCAGCAGCGCGGCGGCGGGCGCGTACTGGCGGGCCTCGGCCAGGGCCTTGCCGGCGGCCAGCAGCGCACGGGGCCCGCCGGGGACCTTGGCGTCGTAGTCGGCCAGGGCGCGCTCGGTGGCGGCGTCGTCGAAACGAAGGGCGGCGCCGGCGATGGCCAGCTCCATGAGTTCGCGCCGGCCGGGCGCGCCGGCCAGGGCGGGGGCCAGGGCCTGCGCGACGGCGTCGGCATCGCCGAGGCGGATCATGGCCTTGGCGCGGACGGCGGCGCCCAGGGGCGAGGGGGCGGGCGCGCCGGCGGGGTCGTCGGGGATGGGTGGAGTCGGGGCATCGGTGCCGCGCACCGCCGAGAGCGCATCGATGGCGGCGGCGATCTGGTCGGCCTGGGGGATGGAGTAGCTGTTGACGGCCATCTGGCCGAGCAGGGCCAGGGCCTGGGCGCTGGCGGGGCAGAGCGCCAGGGCCTGCTCGATGGCCTGGGCGGCCTCTTCGGGGTTGTCCTTCTCCAGCAGCAGACGGGCCTCTTCGAGGATGGCGGGCCAGTAGAGCGGGTCCATCTGCGTGCGGACGGAGCCGAGGATGGACATGAGGGCCTTGTGGTCGGAGCCGGGCTCGCCGCCGGGGCCGCGCAGGCGGGTGAGGGCCGCGACGGTGCGCACGGCCTCGACGACCGAGGGGGCGTCGGTGTAGCGGCCGCGGACCAGGTCGTGCTCGACGGCGGCGGCGGCGCGCTGGGCATCGTCGGCGCGGCCGAGCTGCTCGAGAGCCTCGACGCGCAGGCGGATGGCGCGTGCGGTGATGGGAGCGTCGGCGGGCGCGTCGAGGGCGGCGAGGCAGGCGGCGGGGTCGCCCCGCTCGAGCAGAGCCTCGGCGCGGTCGAGCCTGTCGGCTGCGGGATCGGAGAGCGCGGGGTCGGTGAAGGCGCCGCGGATGAGCGCAACGCGGGCGCGGGTGGCGGGGTCGGCCAAGTCGGCGTCGGTGGCCTGGCCGTGGAACGCGCGAAGGGCGCGGGCCTCGTCGGCCTTGAGGTAGGGAGCGGCAAGACGCGTGGCGACGGTGGGCGAGAGGTCGGGCAGGTCGAGCCCGGCGGGTCGGCGCGGCTGGCGCTCGGCGCGGGCGACGGGCTGCACGGACCAGGCGA